>JAJDDV010000062.1 GCA_029260135.1 Phycisphaerae bacterium
AGCGTGCATCTCGAGCCGAGCAGTGAGCTGGCCTTCAACGCCGCCGGGGCATCCATGTCGGTCGTTGCCGGTCGCACCGGCGTGCGGATCGACGAGTCCGTGCCGACGAAGGCGTTCACCGTGGAGACACCTCAGGCGTCGATGGGCGTGCGCGGCACCATGTTCCTCGTCGACGTCGAACTCGGAGCGACGACTGTCGCCGTCGCCGAGGGCGAGGTCGTCGTGGGTGAACTCACGGTCGGCGCGGGCAGCGCGGTTCGTGTCGCCGCGGGATCTGGATCTGAAGACGTCGGGTACGCCGACGACGCGGAGGCCCGGTTCGGGCGCCTGCGTACGTCGTACACATTCCCGCGCCTGGAGTGGATCGCCGTCCCCGCCGGCAAGTACGTGATGGGACTCGACGGCCCGCAGGTCGGCACGGCGATCGGCTCGCACCAGGACTTCCCGGAGCAGAAGCTGAAGATGCCGGCGTTCCTGATGACGCGTACCGAACTCACGATCGCGGACTTCCGCTCGTTCCGTTCGTGGGCGCTCGACGTGGGATCGAAGAACGTCGTGCGGAGCGCCGTACCGGGCGGACGGCGTCCGCTGCAGGATGTGAAAGACCGCGCTGACCCGCCCTCGACCGAGGACGAGCCGGCGGTCGTCCCGTGGTACGACGCGCGCGCTGTCGCCGCGGCTCACGGTGCACGCCTGCAATCGGAGGCGGAGTGGGAGTACGCGTACTTTGCGGGCGCTACGACAACGTTCAGCTGGGGTGACGCGCCCGAGGACGTCATGGACTACGAGTGGGTCGCTCCGAACGCCGGCGATCGCAAGATCACGCTCGCCGAAGGACAGACGCTCTACGGGAGCGCACAAGCCGTCGCCGAGGCGCTGCGCAGCCATCCCCACCCCGTCGCGAATCTCCTCCCGAACAAGTGGGGCCTGCACGACATGCTCAAGAACGTCCCCGAGTGGTGCGAGGACACGGTGCAGGAGCAACTGGACGGTCAGCCGGCCGACGGCAGCCCGCGCACGGACGGGGATGCCGAGATGCGCATGTTCCGCGGCGGTGGGGTCAACTCGGTCGTTCCGGGGCAGCCCAGGTGGCGGCTCTCCAGCGCGATCATCAATCCTTACGGCGTGCGCATGGTGCGCCGTATCGCGCAGAAGTGACGCAAGTCGTCATGCGCGCGCCCCCACAGCGGTCGATCCGGAGAAGCCTCACGCGCTGACTGGTTCGCGGGTGCATGCGGGAGCAGGCGTTCACGGCGGTCGTTCCGTCTCAGGCCCGATCGCCAGCCCGACCCCTGCACGCCGGCGACCTCTGCATGCCGGGAGGGCCGGGGCCGCCGCGATGATCCATGCGCTGCACGTGCCGGTCCAGAGCCCCACGCGTCTCGGCCAGCCTCCCACGCCAAGGAATTCGAGATTTGGCGGCGGACGCAACCCCCGGAAGTCGTGAGAGAGCGTGGAGACCGCGTCGCAACAACGCAGGGACAGGGGGAGAGACCATGCCCAAGAAAGTGGAACGAGTCGATCTGGAGACGATAGTTCAACGCTACGCCGCTTTTCCGAAGTGACAAAATGGTGCCCATGTCAATTTCCGTTCGTCGTTGCAAGCTAACCGAAATCGTTTCGCTTCGGCAGCTCTACCGGGAAGAGATGGACTGCCAGATCATTCATGAATCGCTCCACAACCGCCCAGGCTGGACGGTCGAATACGTTTTAGACCTCAACGGCGCAGCCGTAGGCTACGGATCAGTGGCCATCGGCGGGCCTTGGACAGACTCGCACGCGCTCTATGAGTTCTACGTACGCGATGAATGTCGAATACACATCTTTGATCTGTTCGCCGCTCTGCTGGCAACGTGCAGTGCAGCGATCATTGAGACGCAAACGAACGCCCCAATCCTACCCGTGATGCTGCATACATTCGCCCAGAATGTGCGCTCCGAGTCGATACTATTCGAGGATCTCTTCGAACCTCAACTCACACTGGACGAAGCCGAGTTTCGAGCAACCAGAGCCAAGGATACGGAGCTGCTTCGGAGTCTGGGCCTCGACCAGTCGGCAGGCTGGGTTGCGTTGTGGAAGGGGGAGATCGCAGGGGCCGGGGGAGTTCTCTATCACTACAACCGTCCCTACGGCGATGTCTACATGAAAACCGCCGAGCCGTATCGCCGGAGGGGGCTTGGATCTTATTTGGTTCAGGAGTTAAAGGCCGTTTGCCGGGCTAAAGGGAACGTGCCCGCAGCACGGTGCAACGTCGACAACTTGGCCAGCCGGAGGACTCTTCAGAAGGCGGGATTCGTGCCTTGCGGGAACATTGTTGCGGGCGATCTGGCGGAACGCGACGACTCCTAGCCGGGCCGAGCCTAGCACGGAGAGGGCAACTCCCCCCCGGCATCGCCGTCACTCTCGTATACATCGGACAGATAGGCCTAACTGCTTTTCGCAATCGCTGTGGCGACTCAGGTATACGACGTTTCGAGAAAAATTGTAGAACCAGGCACGGTCCGAATCGCTCTCCGACGCAGTCCAGTAGAATCCGTGGTCTTTCAACGGTGCGTACAGGCCATCATCGGATATGTTGCCGCCAAGCAAGGCATCGAATCCTGACCGCCCTTCGACCAGGAGCGCCTTGTACGCCGCTTGCCCGTTGTCAACGGAATCCTCTCTGACTCCGCCGTAGTACTTCGCCATCCGCCGCCACTCATCGTCCGTGGGCAATCGCCATCCATTTCCCAATGATTGGCATCCCTGCCTCGCCGATTCCCACGTGTACAAGCGGCCATACTGATGGCAATTCCGCTTTGTATCTTCGTAACAATGAGACGGAACAGCTTCGACGTCGAGATTTCGAGTGGTCCAATATCTGCCGTCCGCGAGCCGCTTGAATGCTTCGCGTTCCTCGTGGTGCTGCGCCGCGGCGCAAGAGCACAACAGCGCGCAGGCAACGGCGAGGCCGCGCATTCGTTCTAGCATCTCGATACACAGTATAGGGTTGGTACTTGGTCGATCGAATCTCGGCGTGTCCCGGCTCGCAAAAGCGCCCTTGGAGCGGGCCACCAAAAAGGTGAACACTTTACTAGTGTCCTGTCTCTAAAGTCCGCTTACAGAAGCGAGCAAGGGAAGCGAAGATTTGGTCGGCGGTTTTGGTCCAAACGAAAGGCTTAGGGTCGGCGTTGTGGATTGCGATGTAGTCGTCGATGGCGTCTTCCAACTCGG
>JAJDDV010000063.1 GCA_029260135.1 Phycisphaerae bacterium
TGCCGGTTGTGACAGAACGCCTCGCCGTCGTCGTATCTTCAGGTGAACAACGACCAACGTGGTTGTTAACGAGTTGAGAACGAACAAAGAGACAAAGGAGACAGCGATGGTAGACTTGATCACGGCTCTTAGACCGGTGTATGAGTTCATTCGACACCTTGCGGAATTGTGGTAAGCCGATGGATCAGAATCGAGAAACGAAATCCAATCCCCTGACCTGAAGAGCCCGAAGCGAAACGACTTCGGGCTTTTCACTGCGCACGCGCCGCCCCTTGCTCGCCCTCTCGTTTTTTCTTTCCCGTCCGTCTAGAATGGCGTGGGTCGTTGTGCCTGCACGGCGCACCGTTTGGCCTTGGTCGAGTTCAGCAACGGAGGGTACGAGGTGATCTATCTTGACTACAACGCTTCCACGCCGATCGATCCGCTCGTGCGCGAGGCCATGCTCCCGTACCTGGGAGAGATTCATGGGAATCCGACCAGCGGACATGCGTTGGGACAGCGGGTCCGACGGGGCGTGGAACGTGCTCGCGAGCAACTTGCGGTCTTGATCGGTGCTGATCCGGATGAAGTCATCTTCACGTCGGGCGGAACGGAGGCGAACAACCACACGATCAAGGGTGTGGCGGAGACGGCGTCGACTCGTGGGCGACATCTTATCACTTCTGCGATCGAACATCCCGCCGTCATGAAGCCCTGTCGATACCTCGAGCATCGCGGTTTCGAAGTGACGTTCGTGGATGTCGATGCATCGGGGCGCGTTGATCCTGAGACGGTCATTCGTGCGATTCGCCCCGATACGCTGCTGATCTCCATCATGCTGGCCAACAACGAGGTCGGCACGATCCAGCCCATCGCTGAGATCGCTCGAGCGGCTCGCGAGCGAGGTGTGTGGGTGCATACCGACGCCGCACAGGCGTGCGGGAAGATCCCGGTTCGTGTCGGCGACCTCGGTGTCGATTTCCTGTCGCTCGCGGGGCACAAAGTCTATGCGCCGCAGGGGGTTGGGGCGTTGTATATCCGTCGCGGCATCGAGATCGAGTCGCTTCTTCACGGCGCGGGGCACGAGAGCGGTCGCCGGGCCGGAACGGAGGCGGTCTCGGCGATCATCGGGCTGGGCGCTGCGGCGGAGATCGCATCGCGCGGGAGTGATGCCGCGCACGTGCTCACAATGCGAGACAGGCTGGAAGCCGGACTCGAGGCGCGACTGGGTGACAGGATCGCGATTCTCGGCGATCGAGGGCACCGGCTGCCCAACACCGCGATGGTGGCCTTCGTCGGGAAAGTCGGTTCGGAGATTCTCGCGGCGTGCCCCGAAATCTGCGCTAGCACCGGCGCGGCATGTCACTCCGGCGGTCCGAAGCGTTCGGCCGTTCTGGCCGCGATGGATGTGGCCGAGCCGGTTGCTTTTGGTGCGGCGCGCCTTAGCGTCGGGCGCTACACGACCGAGGCCGAGGTCGAGCAAGCCGTCGCGATGCTCAGTGCGGCGGCGACAGCCTGAGGTCCTTCCCGTCCCCAGAGGGCCCGTGCCTGGGCGCGAAGGGCGTCCACACTGGACCGCGCCATCCGATCCAACCGACGTTTTCTCTGGGAATCCTACTCCACGCGACGTGCGATGAAGCTGATATCCCCTTGCAGATCGTCCGTTGCGATGGGGATCTCGATCGGGAGGCTCGACGAAACCTCGAACGAGTAGGTGAACTCGCCGGTCATGACGTCGGGATCGTCCGGGTCGAGTTCGCCGGTTGCCGTGGCCTCGCCCCAGGCAATGGCGCCTAGAATCGGAACGGTCGCCGTCATCTGTCCCTCAAACGTGAATCCTGAAGCATCGGATGTCTGGGCGCCGTACGTCGCCGCCGTGTACTGAACGGGGGGAACTCCGGTATCGTGCGTCTGGCCATCGAAGATGACGGTTGATCCGAGCATCTCCTCAGCGATCGTATTGTCCTCGAAGCGTGTAAGGTCGCCGTTGGGGCCGAAGCGGAGCGTCACAAATGCCACTCCGTGCTCGTCGCTGAATTCCCAGGCTGAATTGGCCAGTGAAACGGCGCCTGCACCCTGATTCACGGTAATGGTGGTGCCATCGGGCAGGACGAGTTCCACGGTGTTCGGCACACCACTACTCGAGAAGCAACCGACCGCACCTACCAGACAGATGGTCGAAAGACCAACCCATACCGACTTGCATCGAACGTTACGCAACATGTTTTCAATCTCCTGAAATCGTATGAACAGTCCTCTTCCTCTGCCGGTAGCCGTTCTTCTTCAATCGGATAACAGGCCAATTCTGCTGCTGGAAATCCGGTGCGAGGTTCTTCCCGGTAATCGGGCGTCTTGTCTTGTCGATCGTCCGAGCCTCTGAGGTCGCCCCTACCCCCCCCCACCCGGAGATGCCGTCAAACCTGTGGTTATCGGACTATGCGTTCATAGTCCACAGATGCCGGGTCGGTAATCTCGGGAAGATCGAGTGTCACGGTCTCGACATACTTGGCGGCCGCCCCTGTATTGAACAGAACTACCCGCTCGTCTTTGCCAATGTGACCGGTATCCAAGAGCTGCTCGGCAGCGAGGACACAAGTGGCTGCTTCCGGACAGATCGAGATTCCTTCCGCCGTTACGGCCTGGTGCATGGCCTGGACGATCTGGGATTCCGGAACCGCGACGGCACGACCCCCACTTTGACGGACGGCGTCGAGGATCATGAAGTCTCCGACGGCGGACGGCACGCGAAGACCACTCGCGCAGGTTTCGGCGTTCTCCCACGGCGTGGCAAATCGTTCGCCTGAGTCAAACGCTCGTGGAATCGGCGCGCACCCGTCGCTTTGCACGGCTACCATCCGCGGCAGCTTCTCAGACTCAAGCCAACCCAGCGCCTTCAACTCGGCGAACGCTTTCCACATCCCGATCAGGCCTGTGCCGCCGCCTGTTGGATAGAGTATGACATCGGGAAGTGTCCAGTCGAATTGCTCCGCCAGCTCGAGCCCCATCGTCTTCTTTCCTTCGATTCGATAGGGCTCTTTAAGTGTCGAACAGTCGAACCATCCGGTCGCCTCGACGCCGTTGCGAACGATGGCACCACAGTCAGAGATCAGGCCGTCGACGAGATAAAGCGCCGCGCCGGCCAGCACGCACTCGATCTGGTTGATGATGGGTGTGTCGCGAGGCATGAAGACGAAGGCTTCCATCCCCGCTCGGGCCGCGTAGGCGGCCATCGCCCCACCGGCGTTGCCGGCGGTCGGAATCGCGAGCCGATCGATACCGAAGTGCTTGGCCATCGACACGGCCACGCAAAGCCCGCGACTCTTGAAGGAGCCGGTCGGAAGCTGCGACTCATCTTTGACCCACAGGTCGCTCAGACCGATGGCGTCGCCGAGGCGCGGCGCGGGAAGAAGCGGGCTCATCCCTTCGCCGAGGGACACGGGCTCTTCATCCAGCGGAAGGGGAAGGAGTTCGCGATAGCGCCACAACGTGGGCGCGCGCGCTGCGAGGGTCTCACGGTTCAACGTCCGGCCGGCGCAGTCGAGATCGTAGCGGACCCAGAGTGGGCGATCCTTGTGCAGTCGCTGGATCTGATCGTGCGGGAGGATGGTTCCGTCGATGGCGGCTTCCAGGTGCGAAACGTAGCTGTTCATGATGCGGCCGACCATACCCCTACGGCGCGGTCGTCACAAGCGCCCGAGCAGTCCGACCGTGTCAGCGAAGGAGTGCATCTAATTCGTCGAGCGAACTCGCCATGTGCTGGGGTGCGCCGCCCTCGGGGGGAAGAATGCCATGGTAGATTCCGCCGATTCGTGGAATCTGCACAGTCTTCCAGCCCAGTGCGTTTGGCGCGACGAAATCTTTGGCGGCGTTGTCGGCCACGTAGATGCAGGCTGAAGGCGGCAGATCGAAGTGCTCTTGCATCAGATCGAATGCGGCGGGGTGAGGCTTTCCGAATCCTGATCCGAGCTCGGCGGTCAGCACGAGTTCGTCGATGCGGGTCCGAAGGTCGAGAGCGTCGACCTTGGCGGACTGCTGCACGGCGGGACCGTCGGTGATCAAGCCGAGACGAAACGCTCCTCGGAACCTGGTCAACGCGGCGTCCGCGTCGGGGAACAGCTCGATGCCGGGCTTGTGCGTTCGGAAGGTCTCGATCATCCGAACGATCAGTGCGTCGTCGTCAGGGCGCCCAAGCTCGTCAAGCAGGGCATTGAATACACGGCCTCGGCGGTCGGCGTCCAGCAGCGCGTTCATTCGGGCGGTGGATTCAGTTGGGTCGCCCAGCTGCTCTTCGAACGCGGTGGCCACGACCGCAAAGCCGCTGTAGGCGTAGTCTCGCTCAGGATAGAGCGTGTCGTCCAGATCAAAGATGACGGCTTGGATCGCGGACAATGTGGCGTTTCCTCTCCGTTGACTCTCTGGAACCTCAGCGAGATCCACAAGCCGGCACCGCCCGACGGAAGCATCTTGTGTTCTCGCTAAGCCCTCTTGCTGCTCCCGGGTACGCGTCGGCGTCCGTACATTCGCGCGGGCTGAAGCCCGCCGCTCGCTCCACAAAAACAACTACCGCTCTACCAGGTCTGTCACACATCCGTCACTCGCGCGACTGAACTCGAGACGCGTTCTCGACGAATACGGCGTCGTCAAAGCGCAACATGCAGACATCATCTTGGAAGCCGGTCGGGTCGATGCTGGGCTTTCGGCCAAGAAGTTCCGTCAGAATCCAGAGGGGAAAGTCGGCGCCGGCGTGAATGGCGAGCGGAACGCCACCACCGAATCGCGGGTTGATTTCGATGACGCGGATACGCCGTTGCGGCGTGACCATGCACTGAACCGTGACGACGCCGCGACAGCCTCCCAGCACCCGGGCGACCTTGCGCCCGCTGGCCATGATCGCCCGGTCCTTCACGATCAACCCCTTGCTGACCTCGCCCATTCGCACCTCCAAACGCCGGCGCGGAACAACGCAGCGAGGCTTCCCATCGAACCCGGTGTAGACGTCCAGCGTATGTTCCGTCCCCTCGACGAACTCCTGGACGATCGGCTCGTTGACCCTGCGGCCGAACGTACGCAACTCCCGCACATTGGTGATGACGTGGTTCCCCTGGGCCGCGCTGCCTTCGCGAGGCTTCATGAAGTACGGAAAGCGGTGTCGCTTGCGCTCGAGCACCTTCTTCCAGGTCCAGGTCGCGGGGGTGTCGATCCCGGCCGCTTTGAGGACCTTGTGTGTGGCCAGTTTGTCCTGACAAGTGTCGATCACTGACTTCGTTGAGATCAAGGGGATACAGCCCCGGTCGGTGAATTGGCCGGCCGAATCTGCCAAGACCGACAGCTCGGTGTCGATCAAGGGGATGAGCAGGTCAATGCTGCATCGCTCCACCACGGCGAGAAGGGTTTCGACGTATTCCGTTGAGGCAATCGGCGGGACGATGTGTGTTTGATCGACGAGGTGCATGGCAGGAGCGAGCATGCTGGCATCTGCTCCGTGGGTCTCCAATCGCACGCCGAGGGTCTTGGCGGCGCTGCGGAAGCCCTTCAACAACGCCACACGCCGACCGATGCAGGTAAACAGTACGCGCAGGTTCCTTCTGGATGCCTTCCTTTCCGTACGTGTTCCAGGTGTCGAGCCCATGGTGGTTTACCTGCTCAGTTTCTCGTGGCGCCAGGATCCCAAAGCGACTATATCGGCGTTCGTCGGACGGGGCCACCAACCGCAACTTGGCGAACCGCGGGGAGACTGCTACCTTGCGCCGACGATGGAGGCTTTCATCATCAGCATCGGCGAGGAGTTGACCACGGGACAGCTTCTGGACACCAATAGCGCCTGGCTGTCGGAGTCGCTCACCCGACTCGGAATCCGGGTGACCGAGCAGGTGACCATCGGCGATGATGTCGAGCGTATTGCGTCAGCGATACGGCGCGGGATGGAGCAGGCGGATGTCGTCATGGCCACGGGTGGACTGGGGCCGACGCCGGACGACCTCACGCGCGCGGCGCTGGCGTCCGCGCTCGATCAGCCCCTGGAAGAGAATGCCGACGCCCTCGACCGCATCCGGGCTATGTTCGAGCGTTGGCAGCGCCCGTTTGACGCGGCGAATCGAGTTCAGGCCCTGATCCCCAAGGGGTGCCGCCCGATCCCCAATCTGCGCGGAACCGCCCCGGGGATCCTGTGCGATGGGCAGGACGCTGCGGTGTTCGTACTTCCCGGCGTCCCCGGTGAAATGAAGGCCATGTTCAGCGCCGAGGTGCTGCCGGTCATCTCACGGGACGTCGGCGAGACCCGAACCAGCCAGGATTCGGTCCTGTCGTACGGCATCAGCGAGGCGAAGATCGGCACGATGCTCGGCGATCTGATGGAACGCGGCCGAAATCCGACCGTCGGGACTGCAGCCTCGCATGGGGTGATCGCCATCCGGGTGATCGCGACGGGCGTCAGCGGCGAGGACGCGGAGTGCAAGGTCAAGACGGACATTTCCGAGATTGAGGGTCGCCTGGGAGACGCGGTCTTCGGTCGCGAGGGAGACTCGCTGGAGACGGCGGTCGCCGGTCTGCTGGAATCTCGCGGTCTGACCATCGCGACCGCGGAATCGTGCACCGGGGGCTCGCTCACAAAACGCCTGACGGATACTCCCGGCAGCAGTGCCTATCTCCTTCGCGGATATGTCACATACGCCAACGAGTCCAAGACCGAGCTTCTCGGTGTGCCGGCGGAGATGATCCAGGCGTATGGCGCGGTCAGCGAGGCGGTCGCCGGCGCGATGGCGTCCGGGTGCCGGACGGCCGCCGGTGCGGATTTGGCGCTATCCATCACCGGGATTGCCGGGCCCACGGGGGGTGATCCGCCGGATAAACCGGTGGGTCTGGTCTATTTGGGACTGGCGGACGCAGACCATGTCGACGTACGGCGCGTTTTGTTGGGCGAACACCTGGACCGACACGAGGCGCGCGAGCGGGCAGCGAGCGCGGCATTGAATCTGCTACGGCTTTTTCTTGTCCGGAGTGCTCCGGCGAGGCGTTGAGCCGGAGTCGGACGCTATGGTGGAGGCTCTTGCCTGTTGAGGCGACTGCGCTACAATCCAGCGACTTGGATCTGTCGGGTGTCAAGCGTCCAGTCCGCTTGTGACCCATGGCTTTCACCGGTTGAAAACCGGTGCCCCACGCACGAGGCAATCGACGAGTCATACGCGGCATGAATGACAAACCGGTCCGCGAGTATTTTCACAACATCTGGAAGACCGTCTACACGATCCTTGTGGGGATGCGGATTTCGCTGAAGTACTGCTTCGCGAAGACGGTGACGCTCCAATACCCGGATATGGCACCCGCGTTGCAGCCTCGTTACCGAGGATTTCACTTCTACGAGATCGAGAAGTGCATTGCGTGCGACCAATGTGCGAAAGCGTGTCCGGTCGACTGCATCTACATCGAGAAGTCCGGGCCGCGGAAACTGGACAAGACGACGGGCATCGCGGTCGGCGGCGCCATGACTCGGTACGCGATCGACTATGCCAAGTGCATGTTTTGTGCTCTGTGTACCGAACCCTGCCCGACCGACTGTATCCACATGGGTAATCTGCACGACATGTCGGGTTTTGACCGGCAGAGCATGATCGTCGAGTTTACGGAACTGGCGACCGAGGGCTTGCAGACGCCGCAGCCGATCTGGATGCAGCGGGATCGATTGCCCGAGTGGGCGAAGGAGACGAAGGAATCGTGGGTGGCGTTCGAGCATTCCGACGACAAGCTGACCGGACAGCCGGAGGCCCGTCTCGAGAAGATGCGTGGCGCGCTGGTGGAATCGGCGCCGCCAGCGAAGAAAAAGTGATCGCCTGCGACCGGTTGGGTCGGGAGGAAACGCTATGCTGTCCGTGACAACCACCGCCATCTCGATCGTTCCGCTCACCGCGGCCACCGCCGCTGCACCGGCGTATGGCGGGGCGAATATCGAGCTGGTGCTGGGCATCACTCTCTTCGTTCTGACCGGATTTGCCCTGGCGTTCGTGGGGCTGAGTGTTGGGCGGATCGCCCGGCCAAGGCAAGATCATCCGGAGAAGGGTGCGCCGTATGAATGCGGCGAACCGGCCATCGGCGATAGCTGGGTCCAGTTCGACTTGCGGTTCTACACCGTGGCCCTGGTCTTCATCGTATTTGATGTCGAAGTGGCATTGCTCTGGCCTTGGGCGGTCGTGTTCAAGGAGATCGGCGCTCCGGCGTTTTGGGCGTTTCTGGTTTTCTTTCTGCTGATCGCGATTCCGTTTCTTTACGAGTGGAAGTCCGGGTATCTGGACTGGGTCCGGGCGTGTACGGGACAGCACCGGGAATCGCTGCTCGATGGTGCGGGAGAGGGCGGCGACTAGGCGCCGGCGGCGAGGTTTCGCTCGCGGCGGAGATCGAGAATGAGCTGGATCGAGAATCGGTTTGAAGAGGGCTTGATCGTCACGTCGGTGGATTGGGCGGTCAATTGGGCACGGAGCAACAGCATCTGGCCCATGACCTTCGGCCTGGCGTGCTGTGCGATCGAGATGATGGCTGTGGGGGCGTCACGGTTCGACATCGACCGGTTCGGGGCGGGGGCGTTTCGCGCCACGCCCCGACAGAGCGACCTGATGATCGTCGCGGGCACGGTGACGTACAAGATGGCGAGCCGTCTGAAGCGTCTTTACAACCAGATGCCGGAACCGAAATATGTCATGGCGATGGGCGCGTGTACGGTCGGCGGCGGTCCCTACTTCAAGCATGGCTACCACGTGGTCAAGGGCGTGGACTTGGTCGTCCCCGTCGACATCTACATCCCCGGTTGCCCGCCGCGTCCGGAAGCGCTGCTCGAAGGATTGATGCGGCTGCAAGACAAGATTCGCCATCAGACGCTCGCCAAGAGCTTGATGACCAAGGCCAAAGAGGCGGTGCTGGCGTAACGAAGGGGCCTAGGTCGAACCGGCGGAGACGTCCGGTCGACCATCGCCCAAGGGATTCGAGGAAGCATGACACCCGAAGAAACTTGCGAACTCTTGCGAACGCAGTTCGGCGAGGCGATCGTCAGCACGGAGGCCACCGGCTGTCGGCCCTTCGTGCGGGTTGCGGGTGGGTCCTGGCCTGAGGTCGCGGCGTTCCTTCGCGACGATTCACGGCTCTCCTTCAACATGCTGCGATGCATTTCAGCGCTCGACCTGCTCGCCGATGATCAACTTGCGTGCGTCTACGATCTGATGCACGTTCCGCTGGAACCGCTCACCGAGTTGATCACTCGAACGCGCGAGTTCGCCGTTCGTGTGGTGACCGATCGAAACGAACCGACGATCCCTTCCGTCGCGCACGTGTGGCCGGCGGCCGATTGGCATGAGCGCGAAGCGTTCGACATGATGGGCATTCAGTTTACCGATCATCCGGACTTGCGACGCATTCTCTGTCCGGAGGACTGGGAGGATTATCCGCTCCGGAAAGACTACGCCTTCCCGATGGGCTACCACGGGATCCCCGGAACCACCGAATACGAGTTGCCCAACCCGCGACACTGATTGTGGAAGAGCGATGACCGATACAATCCTTGAGTCTATGCCCGATGTTCTGATGGACCACAACCGCGTCGAGCAGGGTGACCTGCGGACGGAAGAGATGATGGTCAACATGGGCCCGCAGCACCCTTCGACGCATGGTGTGCTGAGGCTCGTCCTGCGAACCGACGGCGAAATGGTTCTCGAGGCCATTCCCCACATCGGCTACCTGCACCGCTGCGCGGAGAAGATCGGCGAGAGTCTCCAGCCCTTCCAGTACATCCCCTACACCGACCGGATGGACTACCTCGCGGGGATGAACAACAACCAGGCGTTCTCGGTCGCGGTGGAACGACTCTGCGGCGTCGAGGTCCCCCCCCGGGCGCAGGTCATTCGCGTCATCATGGCCGAGCTGAATCGGATCGCGTCGCACCTGGTTTCGCTGGGCACGTATGGGCTGGACATGGGCGCCTTCACGCCGTTTCTCTACTGCTTCCGCGAACGGGAGATGATACTCGATCTTTTTGAAGCCGCGTGTGGTGCCCGTTTGACCTACAGCTACATCACGGTCGGTGGCGTTCAGGTTGACCTTCCCGATGGATG
>JAJDDV010000064.1 GCA_029260135.1 Phycisphaerae bacterium
AAATCTGCCGTATCTTGTACGCCGTTTCCTGTGGCGTCGGCGCCGGTGCTGAGCTGGGCGTTGATCGGTTGGTTCCATCGGCTGGCGAGGATGGAGAAGTCCACGGCGTCAATCACATCGTCTTGACCGACGGTCGCCGTCTGGAAGTCGCCCGAGACCAGGCTGTTGATCCCGGTCAGGTCGACCGTCGCCTCGTAGCAGGCGTCGAAGCTCAGCGGCGCCTGCCGGGCGAGCGTGTGTCCCTCGCGAATACTGATCCACTCCGGCAACGGGCTCGCAACCAGATTGTCGAACAAGACGCTCAGCGAAGCCCCCCCCGTGAAGGTCACCGGTTGGACGCGATTCTGCGTGCTCGGACCCGTGCATTCGGTCACGACGGCCGTCACGTCGCGCGTGACGGCGCCGGGGTCCAGCGCATCGATCTCGAGGTCGACCCAGATGCGGGCGGTGGCGGCGCCGAGATCGACGGTGGCGGTGTCGGTAACATCGACCGGACCGGCACTCACCCCATCGTCCGCATCCGTATAGGTCGCCGTGACCGTGTCGTTGGCCACAATCTGAAGAACGCCGACGGCGTCGATCGTGTCGAGCGAAATCGTTCCTTGAAAGACCGCGGAATCGGCCGCGGTCTCGGTCAGGGTGACCGTCTCACCGGGTGAGGGTTCCGTGGTGGAGGTGACGGTCACGTCGACGGTCTCGACGGCCGCCCCATTCGTGTCGAGATCGCAGTCGGCGACTTCGATCGTGATCATACCGTCGCAGGCGTACTGCGTTTGATCCAGTCTAATGGTCCCTGCAACGGAACAGGCCCGTATGGTCGCTGCGCCGCTGAGGATCAGCGACACATTCTGTGGACCGCTGGAGAGCGTGCCCTTGTGCGTCACGCGGAGGGTGAAGGTGTCCGTACCGGGGGAATAGACCACCACCTGTTCGACGTTGTCCGTGTTGTTGTCGCCCGTGGTGGCCGCCGTGGCGGGGCTGGCCGGGTCCAGGATCCAGGGCAGGTACGTCGTGCTCGATGACGTTCGTTCGATGCGGAGATCCAGATCGTTGACCAACATCTTGTTCGGCGAGTTCAGTACGTTGCCCGGAGAACTGCCGGGCGGATCCGTCCAGCAGATCGTGGCGCGCAGCTCGCTGCTCGTGCCACCCGTCGTGATCGTGAAATCGATCCGACCCCCGTCGTCGAGATCCCACTCCGTCATGCGCAACGGCTGCAGGACATCGGCCGAGATGACATTGGCCGCACGCAGGGTGTTCATCAGACCCCAGCCGTGCTGATAGTCGGGACCGTTGGCGGCGCCGGCCTCGTCCGCGGTGTGAAGCGCCAATCCCTTGAGCGTGGCCGAACGCATATCGCTCTGGCTGGGATGGGTTGATCGCCAGTGCTCGATCAGCAATCCGAGGGATCCGGCGGCACTGGGCGCGGCCATCGAGGTGCCCGACAAGGTGTCGTAGGCCGTAACGGAAGCGTCATCCGTCGAGTACAGATTGATCCCGTTGGCCGTGATGTCCGGTTTGATCCGGCCGTCGTCGGTGGGACCCCAGTTGGAGAACGTGCTCATGCTCACGCCGGCCGGATTGACGTAACCGCCGACGACATCGTCGACCGCACCGACGGTCAGGATGTTCTTGGCCACGCCGCGGGTCGTGATGCTGTCATAGTCGCCGTCCGGATCGCGCGTGTCGGTACTGTCTCGCCACTCGTAGAGGATTTGGACGAAGTGGGCACCGCCCGCTCCCGGACCGGCGTCGTCACGATCGTTGCCCGCCGACCAGACGCTGAGGTAGTAGGGGTGATCGTAGGCGATGGTGTCCAGTCCCTGAGTCTTTCCGCTGTACAGCCCGAACCGGTAGTCCTCCACGATGCTCACGTTCACGTCGCCCCACCAATACCACCCAAGGCCCTGCCCCGCGTCGCCCCACATCCAACCGGTGAGTGTACCGTACGAGTGATTCGACACGCGGAGTCCGGCGGCCGCGGCGGCGATCATCTCGGTGATATCGAAGTTCCAGTCATAGCCATCGACGGATGCGGAAGGTGACATGCCTTTGGCCGCAGCGACCACGCCCGCCGCCGCCATGGTTCCCGCGACATGGGTCGAGTGCCAGTGCGTTACGCTCTGGCCGTCGATCTGACTCGCTCGAACGCCGAACTCCTGATGGCTTGTCAGCACGGCGCCGGCATCCCAGACGCCCAGCGTAACGCCGGTGCCGGTCAGACCCAGGCCGCTCGAACCACCGGGCAGGCATTCGTCGGTGCTGATGCTGTCCGCCGCGGCGGCGTTGTGCGTCGTGTTGTACCAGCGAAGTCCGTTCACGATCGCCATCAGTTCGATGGCCCTGGCCGGTGTCTCCCGGCGAACGACCCAACCTCGCTGCCGCGCGATCTCTCTGGCCTCCCTCTGCTCGATCCCGATGGTCTGTGCGATGTTCTGGGCGACGTTCTGTGCGAACAGGGGCCCGCCAAGAAGGATGATGAATATCGTTATGGTGCCAGTTCGAAATGGGCGGTTGATCGACCGGTTCGCCCCACGGCGTTTGTGCCTGCGCGATCGCGAACCGGATGAACCCATGCCGTGTCGTCGCTTGGACACCGGGCTGCGGGCGTGTGGTTGGAGGGCTGCGACGAGGCTCGCCGATGGGACCCAAGCGTCGCCGTGATGAAGACCATGCTGAATCAGCCCGTTGACTCGCATGATGAGCCGTTCCTCCATGCCACCGAATCCGGTATCCACGTCTCCGCTGTCGCTTCCTCGACGGGGATGCCCGCCAGATTCGACTCTGCGACGAAGCAAACAACGAGGATGCAAGAACTCATGACTCCATATCATGACAGAAAACGACCAGACAGCTGAATACGATTCTTGGCTAGGG
>JAJDDV010000065.1 GCA_029260135.1 Phycisphaerae bacterium
GCTGACCAGAGAGGTCGCTACTTGGGAGGCTCAACGTAACGCCGACCAAGCCAAGGTGAACTGGCGATTTACGACAGCCGATGCTCGGATCAAACTGAAACGCCTATACCCGAATATTTAGGCGTGGCGATGCACTAGTGCTCTTTGACACGTGAACTGATGGGTGGGTGCCCCAGCGAAGCGCCGACATGTGATCGTGGTAACGGTATGGCGGTGCCCGGAACGCGTCGGGCTTCGGCAGCCTCCACCGGATGGCATCCATCATCTGACGTGCAACGAAGCACTATTCGCGTCGCTCTCCGCGAATGGGGAGAGACAGGCCTACAAGATATTGCATACCGCAGCGGGCCGCCTACCAGGCGGCCCGCTTGATGCGCGGCGTCGAAGTCCTTCACCACCCTACCCCGCGTATCAGCCCTGACGTCCCACCTCCCCCTAGGCCGCGATACTGAAAACACGCATCGTCCAATAATCGATTCAAGTATTTCAACCCTGGTATCCGAGGTAAGAGCTACAGTGAGGCCTCGGCCGAAGCGTTCGCACCGGGTGTGCGAGGCTCGGCGCGGCAGGCATGGATGTCGAAGCCGCACCTCACAAGTCAAACCGGTCAGTGGGCGGCAGGAGGCGGCCCGTCGATCCGGCGAAGTTCCTTTGCCTCCCACTGTAAAGCCGAGGATTCTTCCTGTGCGAACGATTACCATCGCCAATCAGAAGGGCGGCTGCGGAAAGACCACGGTCGCCATCAACCTCTCCGCGTCGCTCGCACGGGAAGGCCGACGCGTGCTGCTCGTCGATCTCGACCCGCAAGGGCACTGCGCTCTGGGCATGGCTGTCCCCGAAGAGCAGGTCGACCTCTCGATACTCGACTGCCTGCTGCGGCAGCTCGAGGGTGAGCCGCTCGAGCTCTCCCGCATCACCTGGCAGATTGCGCCAAACCTCGACCTTGCGCCTTCCCGCTCCAACTTGGCCACGCTCGAACAACGCGTTCGCGACTTTCCCGACGCCGACGCGCTCGTACGCAATCTGCTCGAGGCAAGCGCCGGACGGTACGATTACTGCATTGTCGACTGTCCCCCGCACCTCGGGCTGCTGATGCGCAACGCGTTGCGCGCCGCCAATGACGTCGTGATCCCGGTAGACACCGGTTACTTCTCGCTCTACGGACTTACCCAGCAACTCGCCACTGTCGAGAGTCTCGGCGAACGGAACGGACTCAAGCCGTCCGTGCGCGTACTCGCCAATCAATACGATGTTCGAACCAAACTCGCCCGGGAGATTCTCGCAGGCCTTCGCAAACGATTTGAAGGCGTCGTCTTCGAGAACATCATCAACTTCAACACGAAGCTCAAAGAGGGCGCCAGTTTCGGTCAGCCCATCACTGAGTTCGCGCCAAAGAGCATGGGCGCACGCGACTTCCAGGCCCTCGCCCAGGAGGTCATCGCTGCCGAGCCCGCCAAAGCGCCCCCGGCCGACCTCATCCGACACGCGGAGCGACTCGCCGCCGACGCGGAGCGACTCCTCGCAACAACCGCTACGCTCATCGAGCCTGAAGCGGCGTCTGAGGTGCAGGCCATCCCGGCACCCGCAGCGGTCATCGCCGCCCCGAAACCGGCGCCGCCCACGTCCATCGTGGAGACCCGGCGAGAACCAATCGCACCGACGCCCATCGAGACCTCGCACGAACGGATCGACCGCCAGCTCGAAGCCATCTACGGCGCTCGCCAGCAAGGCGAATTCCTCGTGTTCCGCAGCCGCAACCCTGGAGCGTCCGAAGTTCAGCTCGCTGGCGACTTCAATGACTGGATGCCCCATACGACGCCGATGAACCGGCTTGAGGGCGGCGACTTCGAGACCAAGCTGCGCCTTCCCAAAGGCCGGTACCGTTATCGGCTGGTGATCGACGGACGCTGGTCGCACGACTCGGCCAACCCCATCATCGAGACGAACGACTACGGCGAGCTTAACTCGATCGTCGAAGTCACACAGTAGTCGAACGATGCGAGCGCACTCGGGGAGGCTGGCCCTCCGGAGCAGACGTCGAACCAGCTGTCGTCGTGGCGGTCGTTCATCGCACGTTGTATTGATGGGAGGACCATCTACACTCGCACGTCATGAGCGCTCATACCAAGCCCCTTCGACGCTGCCCCGCCTGCAGGTACCCACTGCACGGCCTGCCCGCCACCCATCAATGCCCCGAGTGCGGCTTCGCGTTTGACGACACGATGCAGGTCTGGTGGGTACCGGTGCTTCCTGGGTGGATCATTGTCCTCGCGTGGGTCATCGGATTTACCGTTCTCGAGCTGCGCTTCGCCGGGGTGCTCCGCGCCAGGCTCGGTTTCGGTTACACGGAGGCCGCGGCCGCGATCGGGCTGGCGAGCGCGCTCATCCCGCTGGCCTGCCTCTTCTTTCCTCGTGGCTTTATCGCTGCGGGGCGGAACGCCCTGACCTACCACTTTCCCTTCCGGCGTGTCCGCTCCGTGCCCTGGTCACTGATTCGCGTTGGCCAAAGACTGAAAGTGGTCTACCGCCTCCGCGCAGGTGTGAAGGTCCCCATCCGCCTCCCCACCGTAGGCCTCCCCCGCCGCCGGCGACGGGCCATCCATACTGAGATCGCCCTCCGGCAGGAGGCGGCGACGGCCAAGGACGAGACAGCCGGGGCGCAGCGCGACCCACAGACCGATTGAAGTCCCCGGCGCCACTGGGATGGGTTGCCGAGTGCCGCACCCTCCCTCCGGTCCCCGATCCGATGTCCGCGCAGCGCACCCACGTGAGCACACCATCTCACGGCACGTGTCCCGTGAACATGATCTGGATCGCAGCCACGTCGGCGAGATTGATGGAGCCATCAAGCGTGAGATCCGCGGATGTGCACGACGGTCGATAAGGTTCACCGTTAGGTCCCGTTATACATACGGACTGAAGGCGAAAATCTCTGAGGTCGGTGTCGTTGTCGGCGTCCACATCACCGGTCGCGAAGGTGAATTCGACAAGGTTCTCAACTGTGCCGTCGTCGAACGTAGAACGAGTCGTCCCGCGAAGTGGAATCGGCCGATCGAGAACGATCTCCACTGTGTCCGGTTCACCGTTGTCGAGTCGCCGCGTCTTGAGGACGGCCGGTGTTGCTCCCCCTGTGGTTTCCACGGCGATCTCGTCGACGTAGACGTAGTTCGCCGAATCGAACGTGACCGAGAATCGATCGAAATAGACTTGCCGGAGCGGGCTGACGAGGCCCCTGCGGGGATCGGACGCGATAATCGCCTCGCCCGCGTCGATCGTGCCATATCGAACGAAGTCCCATTCGTTCATCATGTTCGGGATCCAAGCCCCCAAACAGCCGCCGGAGCCGCCGAACTGCATGTAGTGGACGCCGTTGGGCTGATTGTCGACACCGGGCTGGAACACGTTCCCGTCGATGGCGATGTCGTAGTGAACGCCGTCCAGACTTTCAAAGCGGTAGGTCCGGAACTCGGTGAGATCCAAGCCGTCCCAAACGCGACCTCCGGACGACGAGATCACGGCATCGCCGTACATGTAGAGGACGTCATGAATGCCTGCGAAGTGAATTTTCATGCGTGCGTCGCAGCCCGCGAATATGTACCCGAACGGATGGTTCGAGCGGAACCGCCACTCAACCCAGAGATTGTGCGGCGCTTGCTCACCAGATTCGGCTATCCACAAGTGGTAGTTGACCAAATCACCGACATGGGGCCACTGCAAGACGAAGTACCCGTTCTCGATCGACTCGCTGCAGGGATCCTCACACCTGTTGAAATCCGCCCAGCCCGCTGCCGGATCCAACGGACTCACTTCGCCATCGTAGCGATAGAGCGTCTCATCAGCCCGGGACGCGCTCGCAGCCCAGACCAGAATCGCTATACCCAATAACCGTTCGAAACACACACGATGTCCCCTGATGGAGTCTCCGCAGCTATCCTAGCACCTCTCAACGACGATCCCAAACGGCCGGGTGGGTGCAGCGTGGAGTGCCTTTCGGTGCGGGCTACGGCGTTCCGTCCCCCACCCTTCGCCGTTGGCGAAGAATGGGGCACCCGGCCATGCCCAAGCCGACGGCGCGGGCATGCGCAGATCCCCTCTCCCCCCGGGAGAGGGTTAGGGTGAGGGCGAAACGCCGGGTGCCCCATTCTTGCGCAGCAAGGGTGGGGGACGGACGCATTAGACCATCGGCCAGGACCCATCCCAGTCCATCCCGATCAACGAATCATCATCATGTGCGTAGTATCGATAGCTGCTCCACGGCCACTGTTCTGCCCGCTGCACGAGGCCACGCGTCACGGGATTCTTGTGCATGTAGTCCAGCTTGGCGTTCAATGTGTACTCTTTGGTGACATTGAAGTCGTAAGCACGGGTCTTCCAGAACGGTCTTGGCCCCGCGCCCAAGGCCCACGCGTCCATCGGTGGGCTTCCCAAGCTCTGCTTTTCGCGCCAAATCGAACGGAGCTGCTCCTTCGCCTGACGTCCAATGTACTGCTTGAGAGTTTGTAGGAGAGTCGATACTGGAACAGGGTCGTCCCCACCGGCGGGTATGGGGAACAACAGCAGGTGCACATGCTCCGGCATGACAACGTAGCCTACCCAGCGAATGCCCAGCTTGGCCCTTGTCCGGCGCATCCCCTCCACAAAGACCCGTTTGACAGCATCATGGCGAAAGAACTGCAGTCGCCGATAGCAGGAGATCGTCAAGAAGTGGACATGCCCGTATTCGTCGTAGCGACGGAGTCTACTCGGCATGTCCCGAGTGTAGGGATCGGAAGATGCTTCGCAAGGATGATCAGTTCATCTACGTGTCATCCGTCCCCCACCCTTCGCCGTTGGCGAAGAATGGGGCACCCGGCGCTAACGACCTGGGCCAGCCGTCCGCTTGTAGAAAAAACAGACCCCCTGTTTCCCCCCTTGAACAAAGGGGGGAGCAGATGGTCCGCACAGCGGACCCTACGAGAGTCGGCGCACGGTGCGCTCTTTGTGGGTGGGCGATCTTGCTGGTGAGAACGACGGCTACATGACCAACGGCACGTGATCGATGCCGTGCCACAGCGCGACACCGAGACCCCGACGGTGTGCGGCTGCGAGAAACGCGACATCCTCCGGCGACTCGGCGACCACAGGAAGCTCTTTGCGTTTTCGAGCGTCATTGAGCAGCGCCAGACCCACCGCATCGGTCGCAACCGGGTCGGTCGATGCGACAAGATACCCCTCATCGCTGAGCGATCCACCCGATGGGTCCGGCCCGCCCTCGAACGCCACACGCAGCGCGTCGACCAGACACAAGCGCAGCTTCGATCCGAGGGGCGTATCCGCGATGATATCGGCGATGTACGGCGAGCAGCCGTGGGCGTGATAGCGAGCGGGATGGCGAACCAACCCGTGCGACAGGTTCTTGAGCGAGCACGTCATCCCCGCAATATTGTGTGTCTTGAGAAACGGTACGCTGACCAGCGCCGTAACCTGCCCGACGACACGCGCCAGCTCGTCGCTGCCGCTCTCGAACTCCGTCGCGCCGACATCATAGCCCGTCCACGCGCGCGTCGTTCCGAGCTCTCCCTCCAGGCGCGGCGGCGCTTCAATGCAGACAATCTGCTCGGCCTCCCACCCGTTTGTGATGAGAGACTTGATCAGCACTTCCGCCACCGTCGGCGTCGTTCCGATCACGGCTTGGCCGGACCGGTTAAACTTCAGCCCGATGACATCGTTTCGCTTGAACAGGGCATGCCACGACTCGCGCAGCGTCGCCTTGCCGGTGAGTGAAGTCATCGCGGCCGTCAGCATCTCCCCGACAAGCCTGCGATGAACCGCCGTCCCATCCACCACGTGCGTGCTCTGCACCTGAACGACCCGTGACGGCGGCCGTCCCACAGGAACGCGGAGCTTCTTATCGTCTGAGCCGTAGCTGAGCGGACGCCAACCAGCGCCCCCCGCCACCGCAGCCGCGACACCCAGAAAGCGACGCCGGGAGAGACTTCGATCGGTAGCGTTGTCTTGGGATCGATCCATTTCACAGCACCGGCGGTCCGCGCGAACCGCAGTCCTGTGGTCTTATCGGATCGTGCGCAGACCACACTGAGAACGATTCCCGGGCTCTTGAGGCGAGCGCCTACCTGCAGCCCTACGCCGGGACTTCTGGGTGGTCACGTACACTGGCCACGATGGTGAGTGGAAACCGGAACGCCCGTCAGATTCGAGCGGGCTCGCTAGGTGGCCTTGCCGAGTTCGAAGATCGACTGCGTTTTCAGCAGCGTCAGTTCCTCGGGAAAGGCGTGGAACGCGTGAATGTGGAACTCCGTCGCACGCGCATCAAAATCGATAAAGGTGAACGGCGCCAGCCCCTCATGGGCCCATTCGTCGAACGAAACGAAAAACTCACGCCCCTGCGCGTGGTGGACGTAGTCTCGATGGGTGGCGGGGAAAAGCTGCGGCGTCATACGCTCGACCTGCGTCGAAAGGATGTACTTCATGCCGTCACCGAACGACTGCGCGTGATCTCGCTCGCCCCGGAACCTGAACGACGACGCCAGGCCGACCTTGGGCAGCATCTCGGCGTCCTCGGTGATGAGTTCGGTGAGGATCTGGCTACCTGCCTGAACCGTGACGACGTGGGTCAACCCCACGACCCAAATCTCCGCCTGATATCGGACCTGCTCCACCCGCTTCACGCGATCGATATGGAACAACTCCGGGTGAATTGCGCGCTGGTAGAGACAAAATTGAAGCTCGTCTACACGCTGCTTCGGCGGTTTGGTCTGTCCTCGTTCCACGATGTCCTCAGAAAAAGCGTCCAAAACAACCCCCTCACCAGCCGATTATACGGCGGTGCAAGCCCAAATCCACGTTATTCTTCCAGAACGCTGATATTTCTCAAATCGCCGTTCTTCACCCGAGAGGCTTGATCTCATGGGCTGTTGACCGGCTCGTGACGCCCCTGTGACTGTCCGTTTTCGTCTGCCATCTGTCGAGTGAAGGTTCGAGAAAACCAGTCTTGATTGAATCAGGCGAGGGCTCCGTGAGGCAGCTAACGGTGACAGAAAGCTGTCACCGTTGGCGTTGTAACGGAGCCGATTCGCGCTATAATGCCACGCCATGCTGCAACGACTGGTTATCTTCTTGCTCACCGTAACGCTCGCCAGCGGGGAGCTGATCCCCGCGTACACTGGCAGTTCAGATTCCCAAGCCACGGCGGCCGTCACGGGCGTCGACGGTCGCGTGGACGACGCCCCGGAAACGGATCGTGGGTCTGACGAGGACCGTGGCGGCGAGAGCCCGTCGCAGGGTTCGATGGGGGCGCCGGCGGCGGTTGTTGAGCGCGCCACGCGTGCCACTCAGGCGTCACTGATGGCGAAGATCACCGCGCGGGCGCTGGATCGCCGGACGTTTGTTCCGGCGGACTCCCGGTCGGGGCACGATTCCATCGGGCGCGTCTCGTGTGACGGATTGGAGAGGGCCCGGTCTTTGGCGGTTGTGGCAACGCCGGTTCGAAGTCACGCCCCCCCCCACACGTCCTGAAGCCGATATTGACTCCAGGGCGACTGCGGTGCGCCCTGTCTTGCTTATCTACTGACGACTTGAACGATCTTTGCCCGGCGCGGGCGCGCCGATTTCCGGAGTTAGAGAAAAACGATGAATGATCCTAACCGATTGATGAAGTGGCTGCTTGTCATCACGATGGTGGTCCTCGGCCTGCTTGTCTTGTACCCCCCGCAGGAGAAGCTCAAAGGCGGAATTGACCTCGTCGGCGGGACGTGCCTGTTGTTCGAGGTGGACACGACGGGTCTTACGGCCGAACAGGTCCGTGTCGGGGGAGGTCTTTCGACGCGCGTCATGAGCATTCTCAAGGAGCGCGTGGATCCGAAGGGTCAGTTGAACTTGGAGTGGCGTCCCGTCGGATTGACGCGGATCGAGGTTCGGATGCCGCGTCCTCCGCGCCAAGCGCTCGAACGGCGCCAGGCGTATGAGTCGACGTTGGATTTGCTGAAAGCGAAGAACCTGACGCGTTTCGCGATCGAATCGGCGCTCAATGCGCCGGACGCCGATCGCGATGTGCAGCTCGACGCGCTGCACCGAGGTATCACGGAACGAGAGGCCTTGGTCGTCACTCTTCGTGACGCTTTCGATACATACAAGAACTCGGAGGCGAATTCGGAAGCCGCGACGATTGAAACGGCTTCGCAGGAATACGAAACCGCGATGGGCGCGCTTCTGGCGACGTCGATGCCGATTAACCGGTTGACGGACGTTCTGGCGCTTCCGAAGAGCGAAAAACGGGACGACCTGCTGGATCGGCTCCGCGAGGAGTTTCCGTCGTACGACGCCGGAAGCTCGGCGTCTGGTGATGGTCTGCGGATTACGGGCGCGGTGAAGGCGTACGACGCGTGGGCCAAGAACAAGGCGGACCTCGAGGACCCTTCGGATCTGAAGAATCGGCTCAAGGGTGCCGGTGTTCTGGAGTTCCGGATTCTCGCCGGGCGAGACCCCACCGCGCCGGAATTCACGCAAGCCCCCAACGATCCTGGACTGCGTCAGCCGGTCAGCAAGTACATCGACCAGCTCAAACAGTATGGACCGCGTCACAAGGCGGGTGATCGTTACTCGTGGTTCACGATCGGCGACGTGCTGCGGTTCCTGCACATCGATTCGCTGGAGGACTTCGAGAAAGCCAAAGCCAATCCGAACGGCGCAGTGGTCGAGGAGTACGCCGGGCAGTATTACGTGCTGGCGCACGCGGATTCGGCGTACGGACTGCTTCGGAGTCGCAAGCAGCAGCGAAGTTGGTCACTTCGTGAGGCGTATCCGGATCGCAACATGATGACGGGCGAGAACGTGGTTTCGTTCCGTCTTGATCCGCGCGGCGGACAACGGTTCGGCGAACTGACGGGCAACAACGTCCAGCGCCAACTCTGTATCATGCTGGACAACAAGGCGATGTCCCACGCCACGATCAACGAGCGGATCACAACGAGCTGTCAGATCAGCGGCGGATTCACGCAGGATCAGGTTCAGAACCTCGTTCGGATCCTGGAAGCGGGATCTCTTCCGGCGCGGCTGCGCGAGACGCCGCTGATGGAGAACACGATCGGTCCGAGCCTGGGCGAGAGCAACCGGACGAAAGGTCTTCGGGCGGCGATCGTCGGCACGGTCGCGGTTGCGTTCTTCGTGCTGGTGTACTACGGAGTCGCGGGCGGCGGGATGGTGAATCTGGCGTTGGCGCTGAATCTCCTGTTCGTACTGAGCATTATGGCGCTGTTGCAGGCGACGTTCACGCTTCCGGGAATCGCCGGTTTGATCTTGACGGTGGGGATGGCCGTCGACGCGAACGTGCTGATTTTCGAGCGTATTCGCGAGGAGCGTGGGCGTGGTGTGATCTTCCGTCGGGCGCTCAATGCCGGATATGACAAAGCGTTCTCGACGATTATGGACGCCAACGTGACGACGCTGCTGACGTGCGTGATTCTCGGGTTCGTGGGTAGTGAAGAGGTCAAAGGATTTGCGATCACGCTGGGGATCGGAATCTCCACGAGCATGTTCACGTCGCTGTTTGTCACGCGGTTGGTCTTCAACACGCTGATCGCCAAGAAGATGCTGAACGATCTCTCGATGCGGAAGATCATCGGTGTTCCGACGGTCGACTGGCTTGCGCTGCGGCGTGTGTTCTGGCCGATCTCGATCGTCGCCTCGGTCTCAGGCATCGCGTTGTTCGTCGGATTGAGCGTCCGGTCCACGGAGCGCATGTTCGACATCGAGTTTCTCGGCGGTACGAGTCTTCAAGTGGACTTGAAGCCGAACGAGGGGATGTCGGATGAGGAGATGGACGACGCCATACGGGATGACGGCGGTTCGTCGCCTTCCGCGGTCACGTGGCTTCGCACGGCCGCGGATCGCCTCGCGGGTGCGACCAGCGCGGACGGGGAGATTCCCGGTCAGTTCACGATGCGTTCGACCGAGCTGACGGGTGAGCAGTTGGGGGTCCTGATGCGAACGGCTATTGAAACGAAACTGGCCCGTGACGGCATCCGTACGAGTGCGCACGAAGCGGTGTTCGACGGCAAGCCTGGTGCTCTCACGCTGGCGTCTTTCCGTGAGGGGATCGCCCAAGCCGGTGACTATGCTCGAGCGGCGGCGGGCCGGCTGCGCGGGGCACGGGTACAGAGCGTCGGAGACGATTCGCAGGAGCAGGCGAGTGGTCGATCGTTCGAGATCGTCACGGTCGAAACGAATCGGGAGGTCGTTCAAGCGGCGGTTCTGGCCGCCTTGGGCGATAAGCTCGCGATCCAGCAGGCCGTAACGTTTACGACGGCGACGGACACGGAGTTGACGATGGAGCCGTTCTTCGTCGTTGAAGCGAACGACCACTATCTGACGGATGTGGTCGGCGGCGACGCTCCGTTCGATGTTCGCCGCTACCGCGGCGGCGCGGCGGTCGTGGTGGAGCTGGACCCGTCCGAGGAGCCGGTCGCGGTCGCGGAACTGGAGCGTCGCATACGCGAAGTGGGTCTGCAGCCGGAGTTCGAGCAGGTTCACACGCGCGACTCGGCGATCTTCCCACTCGGCGATCCTCGTCGCCTATCCGACGGGGAGACGGGGTATCAGCGGTTCGCCATTCTGGGGATTGATGAGGCGTTGCTCTATGAAGACGATCCGGCGCAATGGACGGACTCCCTGGCGAAGCCGTTGCTCTCACTGGTGGAGGCGTCACTGGGTCAGGAGAAGTCGCTCTCGAAAGTGATTCAATTCGCGGCACCGATTGCGGAACAAACGCGTTCCCGGGCGGTGTTTGCGATCGTGCTCGCGCTGGGGGCCATCGTCTCGTATCTGTGGCTTCGATTCGGTACGAAGGAGTATGGTCTTGCGGCGATCGTGGCGTTGGTCCACGATGTGAGTATCACGCTGGGGCTGGTGGCGGTCACGCAGTTCGTGGCGAACACGGTCTTCGGTGATGCGCTGCTGGTTCGTGACGCGTTCCGGATCGACCTACCGATGATCGCGGCGGTGCTGACGGTGATTGGCTACAGTCTGAACGACACGATCGTGGTTTTCGACCGCATCCGCGAGAACAAGGGGCGGGTCGACTCGCTCAACCCGCGTGTGATCAACGGCAGCATCAACCAGACGCTGTCGCGGACGTTACTGACATCGATCACGACGTTTATCGTGGTTTCGGTTCTGTACGTCTCCGGCGGGTCGGGCGTCCACGGATTCGCCTTCGCGTTGATCATCGGCGTTCTCGTGGGAACGTATAGCTCGATCGGTGTGGCGACGCCGCTGCTGTATCGTCCTCGCCTGTTGAACTCCGTCGTTGCGTTGATCGCGGCGTTACTGGCGTTGGGCGTGGTGTTCGGCAGCATTGATGACTCCACGTGGCGATGGGTTCTTTCGGGATTGACGGTCATCGTGTTGGCAGGGCTGCTGGTTCGAATACGTCGGGGGCCGGCGTATGACGGTTCGGGTGCCGCGCTGGCGGCGTAAGGAAATTGGTCGTGAACACCGGGCGTTGGCCGCTCCCCGGCGTTGCGTTCACCGGTTGAAAACCCGGTGCCACACCGGAGGCGCTGTCGACCGCCTCGCTGTGGCCATGCCCGCGCCTTCGGCTTGGGCATGGCACCCGAACGCGGGAACGCCTGGATGAAGCCTCGCCCTCCCGCTGATGCGAGATGGTAACGGCAGGTCAACCGTCCGCCTAGCGGCGGGCGAACGATCTGCCCTTGGTGGGTTGGCGTCAAGTTGTGCCCGGACTCGTCCGGCGACTGGTCCGCACTGCGGCCCCTAATGTTTGCTGTGACAGGGCACTGCTGACACAGCAGTGGCACCGTGAACCGCTTCGACCTCCGGCATCCTAGGTTCACGCGGCGGAGGCCAGCAGGCTAGGAAGCGCACCGTTCAAAGGGCACGTGAATGGTCCGCACAACGGATGCTACGTGGCTGAGCACGGGAGATCGCGCAGGCTGAAGCCTGCGGCTCGGGATGTGGTGGTGTCCGCTTGGGGGGTTGATCGCTGTCCGGTATGCGTCGATCGATACGTTCAGATTGTTCCCGACAGGGCCCGGCGGGTCGCGCGTCGAAGCGAGCGGGCGCGCAGGCGTTTCGCGAGGACGGTTCGCATGAGCCGGAGCGGGCGGTGCTTGTCGGGGTCCTCCTTCCCGACTCCAAAGTGGATCTGAGTCGTCCTCTGGACGAACTCGAGGCGCTGGCGCGATCGGCGGGTGCTGAGGTTCTCGATTCTCTGGTTCAGAAGCGCATGCGTCTGGCGGCGGCGTGCGCGCTGGGCAAGGGGAAGCTGGCAGAACTGGTCGAGCGCTGCGAAGACGTCCAAGCGGACGTCGTCATATTCGATAATGATCTGACGCCGCGCCAGATTCGTGGTCTCGAAAAGGCCGTTGAATGCAAGGTGATCGATCGGAGCGAGTTGATCCTGGACATCTTCGCATCTCGGGCGAAGACGCACGAGGCGAAGCTTCAGGTTGAACTGGCACAGTTGCAGTATACGGCGCCTCGCCTTCGAGGGATGTGGACTCATCTCGAGCGCATCGCCGGGGCGGGCGGCGCGACGGCGGCTGGGACCGTCGGCGGCGTCGGGACGCGCGGTCCGGGTGAGCGTCAAATCGAGGTGGACCGGCGGATCGTGCGGGATCGGATCACCTATTTGACGAAGACGATCGGCGATATCGATCAGCGGAAGCAGCAGGAAGTCCGGTCGCGGGGCGATTGTTTCACGGTATCGCTGGTGGGGTATACCAACTCGGGAAAGAGCACGTTGATGAACCGGCTGACGGGCGCCGAACGGTATGCGGCGGATCAGCTTTTCGCGACGCTTGATACGAAGACGATCACGTGGGACCTCGGTGATCGATGCACGGTTCTGCTGAGCGATACCGTCGGGTTCGTTCGAGATATTCCTCACCATCTGGTCGCCTCGTTTCGGGCGACGTTGGAGGAGGCGATCCATGCCGACTTGCTGCTGCACGTGGTGGACGTTTCATCGCCCACGGCGTGGCAGCAGGTCGAGGCGGTGGACGGGGTGCTCAATGAGCTCGGGTGCGGGGACGTGCCGCAGCTTGTTCTTCTGAACAAGATGGATGTGGCCAATGATCTCTCCATTGCGGAGATGCTCTCGTGCCATCGCCCGATGTCGCAGCGGATTTCGGCGTTGACGGGCGACGGGCTGGAGACGTTGGTCGACGAAGTGAAACGTCATGTTCGCTCGAACAGCGTGTTTGTTACGATTCACGCGCCGCACACGGCGGGGAAGCTTCTGGGCGAGATCGACCGCATCGCGGAGGTGATCGACCGGCGGTATGCGTCTGACGGCGTGGAGATGGACATTCGTATTGACCGCGCACAACTCGATCAGCTCCGGGGGCGTTATGACGCGCTGCGAATCGAGGGCGAGGGGTCTTCGGCGCCAAACGGCATGGATGATCATGAGGTGCTCTAGACTCGCGGTGCTACTTGTCGGGCTGTGCGCGGCGGCCGTAGCGGGCGCCCCCACGAGGACCCTCTCCGTCCGTCTACACCTTCGAACGGGCGGCGTGGTAAGCGGACCGGTCGTCGATCATACGCGTCATGGATTGGTTGTGGTTCAGGATGACACGCCGTATGTGTTCGCGTGGAATGAATTGACGACGAACAGCGCGATGACCACCCGCCGATCGCTTCTGGCGTTCGAGCGAGGAGGGGCCGACCGTTTGAGTGCGGAGGATCACTACGCGCTGGGGCGGTTTGCTCTGTGGGTCGGGCGGGAAGATATTGCGGCAGGTGAGTTTTCGCAGGCGGGCGCCGTGGATGCGGACTTCGGGGCACTGGGCCGCGCAGCGATTGAGCGTTATCACAGGCAGAACGAAGAACGCGAAGGCACGCCTCATCCCTTGGCGAGCCCGGCGAGCGTCTCGAAGCACGACGACGGTTCGTCCTCTAACACGGGACCCGCGGAATCGGGGGTTACCTCAGGCGATGCGATCGTTCCGGGTCCGTCGCCTCAGCGGCGTTCGGCGGTCCGCGAGGCCTACGAGACGTTCGGCCGGAAAGTCCAGGAAGTGCTCGGGACGGAAGTCGCCAGGGTCGAGTCGGACCACTTCTTGCTCTGGACGGACTGGCGAGAGGCCCATCGCGAGCGTCTGGCTGATTGGTGTGATGCCATGTATGTGGCACTTTGCCGGCAGTTCGGGTTGGACCCGTCCGAGGACATTTTCCTGGCGAAGTGTCCGCTCTATTGTTTCCGTTCGAAGCAGCGGTTTCAGAAGTTTGCGCAGTATTTTGACGGGTATGACGGTTCCGAGTCGATTGGATACAGCCGGTCGATCGAGGCGAATGGTCACGTTCACGTGGTCATTCTGCGACAGGGGCGCCACGAGGCGGACTTCGATCGGGCGGCGTGTACGCTCGTTCACGAGGGGACGCACGCGTTCCTTCACCGGCTGTACGGTTCGCGTTTGTTGCCGCCCTGGGTCAACGAAGGGTTGGCGGACCTGACGGCGGAACGGGTACTGGGCGATCGGTGTCCTGCGGGAGAGAACGCGGCACTGCTCGCGCGGCAATATGTTCGTCACGATTGGCCGATGGCCGGGATGCTGGAGAGCGTTGAACCGCTTGCGGTTCATCAGTACGGTGTCGCCCACAGCGTGGTGGCTCATCTGGAGCGTCTCGGGCGCGCCCGCCTTCAGGGATTTATCAAGGGGCTGAAGACGGGGGGCGATGTTCCGGCTTCGCTTGGCGCGAGCTATGACGGCTTGACGGTTGCCGGGCTGGAGAACGGTTGGCGTGCGTGGATTCGCGAATCTGACCCGGCGTCGCCGCGTCCGTCCGCATCGGCAGGGGCGCCGAAGCCGCTGTTTCGCGAACGCAGGGAGGTTCGTGGCGTTCACTACGGCAACATCTGCGGCGCCCCGGCTCAGATTCCCATCCTCGAACAGAATGGACAGGGCGTGGGTGTGATCGACTTCGACAACGACGGTCTTATGGACCTGTTCGTGCCGAACGGCTCTACGGAAGCGCGTTGGCGAAAGGATCGCAACCCCGGCTGCCAACTCTACAGGAATCTGGGCGGGTGGCGGTTTGTCGACGTTACCGAGAAAGCCGGCGTGAAAGGAAACGCCTGGTCGAATGGGATTTCGGTCGCTGACTATGACGGCGATGGGGACTTCGACCTTTATGTGTTGAACTGGGGTGCGAATGTCCTGTATCGAAACGACGGTGACGGGAGATTCACGGACGTGACGGCGGAGGCGGGTGTCGGGAAGACGGGGTGGAGTTCGTCGGCGGCGTTCGCCGACTTCAACGGGGACGGTCGTCTTGACCTCTACGTCTCAAACTACGTTCACTTCGATTACGACGACTACCCCAGGCGTGAGAAGAACGGGCAGCCGTGCATGTACCGCGACATCGAAACGGGGTGTGGGCCGTGGTGCTATGCGGGTGAGCGAGACACGGTCTATTTCGCTACGGGTGGCGGTCGCTTCGAGGATCGCACCGCAGCCGCAGGGGTGGGTCGCACGGACGGGTATCGTGGGTTCGGCGTGGTGGCGGCAGACTTCGACGACGACGGCGACGCCGACGTCTATGTGGGTTGCGATGTGATGCCGAATCTGTACCTGGAGAACGTGGGGGGCGGTCGGTTCGAATCGGTTGGTTTGTCCAAGGGCGGCGCGTACAATGAATCCGGCGGTCATGAGTCCGGCATGGGTGTGGCGGCGGCGGACTTCGACCGGTCGGGAACGTTGGATCTCTTTGTCACCAACTTCTCCGGTGAGAAGAACACGTGCTATCGCAATGAGGGCGGTCGTCTGACCGATGTCAGCGCTGTGGTCGGGCTGCGCGAACCTCGCTTGCCGATGGGCTGGGGGGTCCTTGCGAAAGACTTCAACGCGGACGGACGGTTGGATCTCTTCGTGGCCAATGGTCACATTTATCCACAGGTCGAGAAGCTGGCTGATCCGCGAGACCGGTACCGGCAGACGCCATTGGTGTATTTGCAGAAGGAAGAGGGGCGTCTCGTTCTGCTTGATGACGGTGAGGCCATGGGGGCGTCGCCGCGCTATTCGCTTCGCGGCGCCGCCAGCGCGGATTTGGACAACGACGGCGACCTGGACGTCGTCGCTGTGCAGCACAACGGTCCGCTGGTTTTCTTCGAGAATCTCAGCGTGCGGAAGCGTGTGACGATCGAACTGGTCGACGCGCGGGGCGGACGATCGCCGATGGGGGCTCGCCTGTCGGTCACCGGAGGCGGAACCTATTGGCATCTTCCGAATCAGAGCTATCAGTCGAGCAACGACCACCGCATTCATGTGGCGGTTCCGGTGAGCCGCAGTCCTCTGGAGATTGAGGTTCGATGGCCAAATGGAGAGGCGCAAGCGTATCGGGTCGACTCGGGAAGCGAGGGCGTCGTGCGGCTCCGCCAGGGCGCGGGGAAGTAGCGTCGGATGGATCATGTTCGCGGGGATCTGAGGCGTTCGTCGCCGCGTGTTCGCATAAGATTCATGGGGTCAATGCCGGTTGACCGACGTACTATCCGTAGAGAAAGGTGGATACCGCCGGATGAGACCGCGAATCAAGAAGACCCTCGTTCATGTCCTCCGCTTGGGGATCTGCGTGGGTGCGCTTTGGTTCGTGATGAGTGGCGTCACGCTTCAGGATCATCTTCACTTGGAGAGCGGCGAGGAGCTGGTCGGGGCGGTTCAAGAAGGCGAAGAGACCTTTGTGATCAGCCTTGATGGGGATCGCGAGCGGGTGATTGCACGCAGCGCGGTCGCTACGGATGAATCGGGAGAACCGAAGGTTTCGTACGGTTTGAAGACGGCGTGGCGGAATAGCCGTAAGTCACTCCTGCTGTTCGCCTTTCTGATTCAGTTTCCGGTGACGATCGTCGCGGCGTATCGGCTTCGGTGGATGCTTCGCGCGCAACGGATAACACTCCGGTTTGTGGACTGCGTGAAGCTCACGTTCGCGGGGAACTTTCTGAACTTCGCAACCCCGCTGGGCTCGAACGCAGGGGATGTGTTCAAGGCGTATTTCGTCACGACACACACGGATCGCAAGACGGAAGCGGCGACGACGATCGTCCTGGATCGCTTCGTCGGCCTGGGCACGCTGATTTTGTGTGTCGCGGTGATTGCGATCATCAGTGGCGGCGGGAGTCGACTGGCGGAGTTCCGCCCGTATGTGCTTACGATGTCGGTCATCGGCGTGTTGGCGTTGCTCGCGTATCGCTCGCCGACGTTGCGAAAACATCTCGTTCCGTGGGGCTGGCTGGAAAAACTCCCCATGTTCGGTCAGCTCCGGCGTATTGACCAAGCGGGCCGAGCCTTCGTCGCGCAGAAGAGAATCGTGATGATCGTGGTGACCCTTACGGTCATCCTTCAGATGACGTGTATGGTGGGGTATTTCTCGGTAGCGGCGGCAGTGTCGCTGGATACGCACGCGGGGAATGTGCTCGAGTACTTCGCGTACTTCTACACGGCCACCGTGATTCAAGCGCTTCCCGGTCCGCCACAGGGTCTGGGTACGGTGGAACTGGCCTATCGTTACTTTCTGAGTCCGTTCGGCGGGCCGTCACAGATTCTGTGCTTCGCGTTCATCATTCGCCTGACCGTTCTGTTCGCCGCGTTACCCGGTTTGCTCGTCGCGCTGACCGGTTCCTATAAGCCGAAATCGAGTCTTTCTCCGGATGGCGTATCGGACCCGGTCGCGCTTCCAGATCCCGTATCGAAACGCGAAGTCGTGGCACCGGCGTCACGCGGCCGATAAGGTCGTTCCGAACACCTTTTGACCTGCCGCCAGGCTTGGCGGCCCTCCACCTCCGGCGGCCGATATCCTTTTGAGGTCCGTAGACCACTCGTCCGTGCCGAACGCCTCGGAACGTCGGATGTCTCTGCTGTCTTGTGGTGGTCAAGTACATCCTGCGCGATTCCGAAAGGATAACAAAGAGTTCCACTGTAACCAGTGTTTGGGAAATGCCTCTTGGCTCCTTCGACGACATCGTCTGACACCGCCCTTGGACTTCTCGGCGTCGCATGCGCGCGCAACACGACTGCGGAGCTTCAGCACGAGGATCGACTCGGGATCATTCGGACCGCTCGGGTCCGTTTACTGGAAATGAGGAAAGACGAGATCCTCGCTGACGAGCCGGTGTACGTCGATGAAGAGGACGAGATTCCACTCGGTGCCGGAATCTCCGTACACGTCTTGATCAACGGGATACCTTATCAGTTCGACAGTACGATCGTCCATGGGCGTCGCCTCATTCAACTGAACGCACAACAGGTCATACCCGGAATCGCCCTGCGCAAACCACACTCGCTTGCGGGATCGCAGCGCCGCGCCGCTCACCGTATCTCGATGGCGGGTTTCGCGCCGACGGAGGTGCTGATGGTGCGGCCCCACGCCGAGCACGCGAGCGCGTGTGCGCTCGATGCAGAGCGGGTGAGCGGGTTGGTGACCGGGCTTTCGGCCGGAGGGATTTCGATCCTTGTGGATCCGCGTTCGCTTTCGCGCGTGCGGCGGAACGAACAGTTCTTCCTGACTTTCACGCTTCCCTCAGGTGGCGAGGCGTTCTGCATGCTGGGCAACGTTCGACATAGCTATCGCGTCGAGGTGAACGCCATGCTGCGACTGGGTCTCGCGTTTCGCGCGTGGCGCGGGCGTCACCACAGGTATGAGCAGCTTCGTCTATCCCAGAGCCTGGTGAAGCTGGAGCGTCGCCAATTGCAGCGAAGGAGGTAGACGGCCTTGGGTCACGCATCTCGGTTGATTCGGTTTCGCGTCCAGAGAGGAACGGCAGTGAAATGAAACACCGCTCGCATTCAGAATCTCATGACGGCACGGAAAGGCGGGAAGGGGTCATGACGGACCCGCCCACGGACCCTTCCACGGCGTCGTGCGCCGTTGCCGACCGTCGAAAGGCGCGGCGGCGCCAGTGGCAGGACCCCACCGTCGTCATGCTCCACACGGTTGGTGAGAACGAGCATTGGCAGTGTGAGGCGATGCTTCTGAATCTCAGTCCGGACGGAATGGCGTGCCGGGTCCGCAACCCCGACGCCTCGGGGCTCGAGACGGGACGGACGTTTCTCGTCATGTTCCGTCTGGGTGAGTCCTCCCCGTTCGAGTTCCTTGGGCGCGTCACGAATGTGACCGAGGGAGGTTCGACCGGACACTCTGTGGTCGGGTTCGAATTCGCGAAGGGCTTGCACCCGGTTCCGAACCGCAGGCGGCTTCAAGACGCGTTGGAGAAGGAAAGGCCGAACCACGAATAGGACCCGTCGATGAACGCCCTGCAAACGATTTGCCAAGACGACCTGGAAGCACTGTTCGAGCCGCTCATCCGCAAGGAGGGTCAGGTGAGCCTGACCTATCAGAGTCCAAGCGGGTGGCGGATGTTGCGGTGCAGCGCCGTATCGCATAGCAGGACGGATCGGACGATTACCGTCAAGACGTCGATCGTCGATTCCTGCGGATTGATCACGCTGCCCCATGCGGGGGATGTCCTGTCGTTTTCGTTTCGGCGTGGTCACAAGAAGTGCATGTTCCACAGCCTACTCGAGCTGGTGGAACGTCATGAAGATGAAGGCTTCCTTCATGTTCGCTGGCCCGATCAACTGTGCCAGCTCCAACGCCGGCTTTGTGAGCGCGTACAGCCACCGGTGACTACGGTGATTCCTGTTCGAATCTGGGCCGGATCGTCAGCACTCTCGTCGGAATCGCCGGCGCGCGATGCCTACAACGGACAGATCGAGGATCTTTCGGTCAGTGGCGTTCGCATCAAGATCGCCCGCGCCGATGAACTCGAACTGGGTGCGACGTATCGGTGTGCGTTCACGCCGATCCGGGGTGTTCCGGCGGTGGTGGTCAGCGCCCTGCTTCGGCATCGCGAGGCGGCGGATCACGGTCGTGCGTGCATCGGTCTTCAGTTCATCGGCCTGGAGGGGACGCCCGAGGGGCGTCAGACGCTCGATACACTGGCGAAGAGCGTCAGCCAGTTTCAACGGGCACGATCTCGGTCCGGAGGCTGAAGCAGGCCGTGGACCCGTGCCGGGCGTGTCCCCCCTTACGACCGGCGTACTCTGGCCAGGATGTCTTGCAAGGACACCGCCAATCGCTCGATCAGATCGCTGACGCCCGGTGTTGCGGCGGGCTTCTGTGCAAGCGATGTTCGCACCCACCTCGTCGCCAAACGCTCTCTCTTTCGCAGATGTTCCGCCAGTCGATGGAAGGCCTCCTGGTTGCCGCCGAGCGCGGTGTGCATCAAGCGTGACGTTGCCTGGCAGAAGGCCGCCAATCGCACTTCGATTTCCGGGTCGTCGCTCCAGACAAGCAGGTACGCTTCGGCGCGATCGAGTGTCTTTCGGGCATCGTACCATTCGGACTGTGCGCGATGCACTTCCTCTCGGCAGGAATGCGGCAACTCGGTTCCGCGCGCGTTTACGGTGGTCTGTCGGCGATAGGCGGCGACGAACGTGAGTGCGGCACGGGACGCGATCCGCCAGGCGGCCAGCCAGCGTGCATAGGCATCGATCCGGCGGACCCGCCCCTGGTCTCGACGCGTTTGTCGATCCACCCGCAGTCGGGTGATGAGAACGCCGGACGCCACGCCCACCAGCACTGCGGTCAGTGTGACTCCAATCATCTGCACCGTGGACATGAGTGCCTCTTCGCCCTTTTCCTTCCTGCGGGCAGTATATCCGCAACGGACGCGCGTGTCCCGTTTTGCGAACGGGCGTGTGACGATCCCGAAGGGGCGGTTATGCTACGGAGGTGAGCACCGCGCATTCACGATCGCCCGTAGCGGGATCCCGTCGGTGACGGCTGGTGATGCCGCCGATCGGTCGGGTCCCTTCTCCCAGGGAGTATCCAGGATGAAGTCATTGGTACCGTTCGCCGTCGTCACGGCTCTCGCTGTCCTGTTGTTCCCCTCCGGAGGATACGCATTCGGCCCGGAATCGGGTGGTGGCGGTGATCGTATCTCCGGGCTCGCGATGGCAACGCGATCCGAGGTCATCGCCCAGCACGGGATGGCGGCGACGAGTCAGCCGTTGGCGACGCAAGTCGCGCTCGACATTCTCAAGGGCGGAGGCAGCGCGGTCGATGCCGCGATCGCCGCGAACGCTACGCTGGCTCTGATGGAGCCGACCGGTTGCGGTCTGGGCGGAGACCTCTTCGCGATCGTTTGGGATGCGAAGACCAAGAAACTCCATGGTCTCAACGCGAGCGGTCGAAGTCCGTACGGTCTTTCGCTTCAGCACTTCAGGGATCACGGGCTGACCTCGATTCCACCGCTGGGGCCTCTTCCGGTTTCGGTGCCCGGATGCGTCGACGGGTGGTTTACGCTTCACCGGCGTTTCGGCAAGCTGCCGATGACCAAGATCCTCGCGCCTGCGATCGACTACGCCAGCGGCGGTTTTCCCGTTTCCGAGTTGATCGCACATTATTGGTGGCGAGGCGGTTTTGCACTCCGGGAGATGCCGAACTTCGCGCAGACATTTCTTCCCGGAGGACGGCCGCCGAAGAAGGGCGACCGCTTCAAGAATCCGGACCTGGCCAGGACACTCGGGATTCTCGCAAGAGATGGACGCGACGCGTTCTACCGCGGCGCGTTGACGAAGATCATGGTTGCCTACTGTGAGCGTGTCGGGTGCTTTCTGCGGGAGCGCGATTTCGCCGAGCACACGTCCACCTGGGTGGAGCCGGTCTCGACCAATTATCGTGGGTACGATGTCTGGGAACTCCCACCGAACGGGCAGGGCATCGCCGCGCTGCAGATCCTCAACCTGATCGAGTCGTTTGATCTGGTAAAGATGGGCCACAATTCGACCGAGTATCTTCACACGCTGATCGAAGCGAAGAAGATTGCTTATGAAGACCGGGCGCGACATTACGCCGACATGGACTTCGCCGATGTCCCGGTCCAAGCGCTCATTTCCAAGGAATATGCGAACCGGCGTCGCGAACTGCTGGACCCGCAGTGGGCGTCGCGCAGCATTCCGGCCGGTGATCCGAGACTCTCCCACGGCGACACGATCTATCTGACCGTGGCTGACAAGGATCGAAACATGGTCTCGTTGATCCAGAGTAACTACCGCGGTTTCGGCTCGGGGCTCGTGCCTGACGGACTCGGGTTTGTGTTTCAGGATCGCGGCGAACTCTTCTCGCTCGAAGAAGGACACCCCAACGTCTACGCGCCGCACAAGAGGCCGTTCCACACGATCATTCCGGCGTTTGTCACGAAAGACGGAATGCCGTGGATGAGTTTCGGCGTGATGGGTGGCGACATGCAACCGCAGGGGCATGTGCAGGTCCTGTGCAATATCATTGACTTCGGCATGAATCTCCAGGAGGCCGGCGACGCCGCGCGGTTTCATCATGTGGGATCGTCGGAGCCGTCCGGCGAGACGGGAAACGACGCTGCGAAGATGACCGACGGCGGCACGGTGACACTGGAGTCCGGCATTGGGGCATCGGTTCGCCACGGATTGCTCAAACGCGGGCACACCATTCACGAGGCGATCGGCGGGTTCGGCGGTTATCAGGCCATTCGATATGACGCCGAGCGGGACGTCTACATCGGCGCGTCGGAATCTCGCAAGGACGGCCACGCGGCGGGGTACTGAATGGGCGCCGTCCAACCTGCGCGATCAAAGTTGAGGACTACCGTCCTTGCTGTTCCGTCGGCCGGGGAGCATCTCGCAGGCCCACTTCCGATCGAACGGTGATCCGAATATCTTCGTACAGCCGCCGAAGGCCTTGCCCGTCTGCTCTTGTGAGTTCAAATTCCCCAAGCACAGATTCCGTTTCCGGAATTAGCGCGTAGGCCGCCCTTCGGGAGTCGAATACTAAGCCTCTCAGGTAGTGCGAGACGAATATTCCGTGTTTCGAGTAGAAGAAACGCTGGAATCTCTCATAGAACCGCTTCATGTTCTCACTGTTCAAGCGATATTTCTTGCCGTCCTTGCGAATGACCAGCTCGTTTCTCGGTTCACTGCGTGAAATCGGAGCAAGCATGCTCCACAGCTCGGCGTACGCTTCGAACTTCTGTTTGGCGAACTGCTGCCTGAATGCCAGTCGGGTCTTCCATTGTTCCTTGAGGAAGTCGAATCCGTAACCGAGGATCAGACCGGCTACCGTCCCGATCGCGCCAGAGATCGCAGGGTCGACAGTTGCGTTCATAAGAGAGCCTCCAGACCAGAAACAGAAGACACCGCCAATCTGCATACCGCAGAGCCGATCGAGCATACTACCTCAAGCTTCCCGCTTTCGCTTCCGTCTTCTTGCGGGAAAGCCTCAGGTGAGACTCCGTGCTTTCCGAGAGGAGCTTGTGGGTCTCAGTAGGGCTGGACTTAAAGGTACTTCCGCTCGATGCGGTCGCAGATCAGGTGATAGGCGAGCTGGTGGACCTCCTGTACGCGGTCGCTGGTTTCGTGATCCACCTGGAAACACACATCGCACATTGCGGCGAACGACGCGCCTTTCCGTCCGGTGAATCCGATCCGGTAGGCGCCGATCGCCTTGGCTGCGTCCATGGCACGAATCACATTCGGTGATGTTCCCGAAACGCTCAACGCCCAGACCAAATCCGCGTCGGTCACGAGTGCTTCGACCTGGCGGGAGAAGGCGTGTTCGGAGCCGATGTCGTTGGCGACGGCGGTCAGGATCGACGTATCGGTCGTCAGCGCGACGGCGGGGAGCGCTTTGCGGTCTCGCTTGAAGCGCCCCACCAGCTCCGCGGCGATGTGCTGGGCGTCGGCGGCACTTCCCCCGTTTCCGAAGATGTAGAGCTTTGCCCCGGCGTTGAATCCTTCGAGGATGCGATCGGCGATTCGCTGCAGGATGTCGGTCTGCCGCGCGGCGCAGGCCACCAGTCGCTGATGTTCTTCGATTTGCGTTTTCATGGTATGGGGTTGGGCAGCGTGTGTGGCGAAGCGCCGCTTCGAATCCGTTCGACAACGGCGGTCGTGCTCAGCCCCTCGATCAGTGGAAGCAGCACGACGCGGCCGCCGTTTGACTCGACGGATTCCTGCCCGACGACGCCCTTGTCGGCCCAATCCTGCCCTTTGATCAGAACATCGGGCCTGATGATGCGGATCAGCGATTCGGGATCGGGCTGTTCGAAACCGACGACGTAGTCGACGCACTCCAGGGCCCCGAGAACGGCGGCCCGATCCTCGAACGTGTTGATGGGTCGATCGCTTCCCTTGTCGAGTTGCCGCACGGAAGCGTCGGTGTTGAGTCCGACCACGAGGAGCGAGGCCTCACGGCGGCAGCGTTGCAGCAGATCGACATGCCCGGCGTGGAGGATATCGAAGCAGCCGTTGGTGAAGGCTACGGTCTCACCGCGGTCGCGACGGAGGTCGAGTTCCGCGAGAAGGTCATCGGGGGATCGCAGCTTTCCGTTGCGCCGGCGATCCTCCAGGCGGAGTTCCGCGAGGACTTCTTCGGCGGTGATCGGCACACAGCCGAACTTCTCGACTTCGAGTCCACCGGCCAGGTTGGCGAGCTGTACGGCCGAGGCGAGATCCGCCCCCCCCGCTACGGCTGCGGCGAGCATGGCCAACACGGCATCGCCGGCGCCGGTGTTGTCGTATACACTGCGAGGAACGGTTGGAAGATGCTCCCAAGGGCGACCTCGCTCGACCAGCAGCGCGCCCTCGCGATCCACCGTCGCGACGACGGCACCGATGTCGAGTGTCTCGATCAATTCCGCGGCGGCCGACGCGAGTGCGTCGAGGGAGTCGAACCGTTGTCCGACGGCCACAGACAGTTCACTTCGGTTGGGCGTCAGCACATCCGCGCCGCGGTAGCGGGTGAAGTCGTCGATCCATGCGGGATCCACGAGCACGGAAACGTCGCGTCGCCGGGCTTCATCCACGACGGCCTGCACCAGTGCGGCATCGATGACGCCTTTGTTGTAATCCTCGAGGCAGACGACCTCCGCCTCGGAGACGAGCTTACACGCCACGCGCGTCAGCGCGTCTCGTGCGTCCGGTGTCAAGGGGCTGACATCCTCTTCGTCGACGCGGAGCAACTGCTGACGGTGGCGATGCTGGGCCAGGCCCACCAAACGTGTCTTCGTGGTTGTCGGTCGATCTTCGAGTTTCAAGACACCGGCGGCGTCGATGCCAAGTTCCTCCAGGAGGCGGGTCAGCGAGTCGCCGTGACGGTCGCGGCCGAGCACGCCACAGCAGACCACGCGACACCCCAGGGCCACCAGGCAGGCGGCGACGTTGGCGGTTCCGCCGACCGCCTCGCGGCGCTCGACGGTTCGCAGAACGGGCACGGGGGCTTCCGGGCTGATTCGCTCGGCATCGCCGTACACGTAGCGATCGAGAATCAAGTCGCCGACGACCAGAACGCGGCGGTCCCGCCCTGCTCTTACCCAGTGGGATAAATCGTTTTCGCACATCGTGGGGGTAGTTTAGGTGCCCAGGCACTTTGCCTCAAGCGAGCCCCTTCAGATGTGATACCGACGCCATTCGCCCGAAGCGTCCGTTGACCATTCACCGCGGATCAGGGAATCCGCGTGTCGCCATCCGATCAGAACCGGTCTACATGGTCGATTTCGCGGGAATTGTGAGGCGGAAATGCGCACCGCCCAATTCGACGTGGTGTCGTGAGGCCAGGTCAAGGTGCCCGCCGAGCAGCGTCGCCCAGTTCCTCGCCAAGGCAAGGCCTAGTCCGATGCCGCCGTGCGCGGCCTTGTCCGCTCCGCGCCCTCGACGGAACGGTTTGAAGATCGATCGGGAATCGCCTCGTTCCACGCCGGGACCGGAATCCGCCACATCCAAATGGACCATGCCGTTCTCACCGCCCAGGCGCACCAGGACGGTCGGGTCGTCCTTGGCGCGGGCGTGGCGACAGGCGTTATTGATCAACACGCCCGCGATTCGGTTGACGACGTCGACATCGGTTTGCACACGCTGCCCATTCGACAGCGTGTTCTGCGATTTCGCCACCACGCCCTGTGCATCGCACTGTTGCTGAAGATGTTCGGCGATGCCGTGTAGCAGGGTATGCGCGTCGACCTCCTCGGGAGTCAATCGAACGCGCTGATTCTCCAGCCGTGCATATTCCAACACGCCCTCGACCAGGCTTGACAGTCGCTGCGACTCGCGGTTGAGCGTATCCACATACTCCTGTTTCGATTCGTCCGGAACCAAGCCGGCGGATAGCATGTCGGAATAGAGCCTGAACGTCGTCAGCGGCGTGCGCAGCTCATGGGTAACGGCGTAGGCGAACTGCATGCGGCGTTCCGTCAGCGCGACGAGATTGCGCAATCCGACACCGGCCACCACCAGCACCGCCGCGGCGGCCATCCACGTGATGATGAGTGTGCCACGAACCTCACTCCAGGCTGCCGACGACACACCGCCGGGAACATCCGCAACGACAAGTCTGACGGGTAGATTGGCCATCCTCGCTACGACGGACTCGACGAACGCCTCGTCGTCATCATCGACGGGTTGCAGGTCGGCCCCGGGGAGCGGGTGCTGAATCTGTCGAAGCAGGTCAGGCTTGAGGCGGCTCCAATCGCCGATGAACCCCTGGTAATGAACGGCTGCATCCCAATGTACTTCTCGCACGAACGCGAGCTTCTGATGACCGTTGGGCCCCTCGCCGAGCCAAAAGGCCGTAATGGGAAACGCCTTGATCTCGACGTTTCCGCCGTCGGACTCGGTCGCCCCATCCATCCTTCCGATGGAGGTCGACGTTCGGTCGGCTGTTCTCTGGGCAATTTCCGCATCGATGCAGGCTGGCTGCGGCAGGTAGATCTGCTGCGTCTTTCGGTAGCTCTCCTGTCGCTGATGATAGGGCGCGACCCGCGGCGAGCTGGAATCGTCGGACCGTTCGGCCGCCGGAGAAACGGGCACCGCGTCCGGCGGCGACATGGACGCGGACATCTGCGGCGACTCATCCTGCTCCATCGCACACGCCAGTGCGATACGCTCATGGAGATTGACGCGTGGGAGCACGCGCCGAATCCATTCCCAGGTCTGCCGGGCGCGACGCTCCGCCTCCAACGGCGGATTCCTTCCGTCGAGTTGCCAGGGAAGATCGTCTTCGGGCAGGTGCGGCGACGACAGCACGCCCTTCGCGTCGAGGAGGAAATAAAGGTCGATCCAAGGGTTGGTCGGCCAGGTTTCAGCCAAGGGGGACGGAAGGACAACCCTTCGGACGTCGAGTTCCATGTTGTCGATGCCATAGGCGGCCAAAGGCTTACGATCGTGCCGGGCCCAGTAGTCGGAGTACTTTCGCGAGGTCTCCGCGTAGATGATCCCGGACATGTAACTGCTCATGTCGAGCACGGCCTGGCTGATCTCTCGGTTGTGATCCTCCGTTACCGTTTTCTTGGCCAGCTCAAAGCTCGAGACCGTCGCCCAGCCCATGCCCCCGATCACGACGATCGCGATCAGTAGAAACACGATGACAGCGGCCAGTTTGCCTCGGCGCGAGCTTCTCACGACGTCTCCTCGCCGGCTCCCTCATTCGACTGTACGGACAGCTCGGGCCCGAGCATGTAGCCCTTACCGCGCACCGTCGTGATCCACTCGGTCCGTCCCTCGGCGGCCTCGCCGGCGAGCTTCTGACGCAAGCGCGTGATATGCATGTCGATCGCGCGCGTTTCCACGCCTCCGTCACGCAGTCCCCAGACCGACGCGAGCAACTCCTCGCGAGAGACCGCCCGACCGGCGTGAGCGGCGAGTCGCTCCAGAATGTTCGCTTCCATCTCCGACAACGCGACTCGCTGCCCATCCTTGCGGTGTATCTCGCGCCGGCCGCAGTGTACCGTCGTGTCACCATGACTGATTTGCAGAACGGGCGTCGGGCGTTCCGGCGTGCGACGCATCACCGCTTCGACCCGGGCGAGCAGCTCACGCGCGGAGAAGGGTTTGACCACATAGTCATCGGCTCCGCCGCGCAGCCCGCGCACGCGGTCATCCTCGGACCCGCGGGCCGTCAGAATGATCACGGGTAAGGCGGGGTGCGTGAGGCGCAGTTCCGCCAGGACATCGAACCCATCCATCTTGGGAAGGAGAAGATCGAGGAGTACGAGGTCGACGCCTGCACGACGGGCCTGGGCCAATCCCGTCTCGCCATCCGCCGCCTCGATCGGTTCACACCCCGCCATCCCAAGCGCATCCACAATCCCGCGCCGGATGGCGTCTTCGTCTTCGATCACGACTACGGTTCGTTTCCGGGCCATATCGTCCATTCCGGTCGGAGTTGTCCGGGGCACGCGCCGACACGGCGTCGGCAGCATCGCACCCTCTCTTATTCTACCGCGCCGAGCGGCGGCGGCGACATGCCGGCGCGTGGGCAAGTTAACCCCGCGTTACAGTCCGGGGCGTGGTTCTATCCCGCCCCTGGGACCGATAGTCTCGCCCGCCGCTGCGCCAGGGCCAAGATGAGCGTCGCCGAAGCGATTCCAACTGCATCCCAGAGCCAATCCGAGAGGCTTCGACACCGGTGGACGTACGCCTGGAGCCACTCATCGAATCCAGCATAGGCCACGTAGACCGCCAGCCAACACAGAAGGCTCGCGGCGGACTGGGCGCGCCCGGACGCATGTCGATGATAACCGCCCAGCAAGACCAGGACGAGAAAGAAACTGAAGTGGATGAACTTGTCGAAATGACGAATGGGAAGCGAAGTCGTCCCTCCCGAAGGAATGTGCGTGAGAATGAACAGCCCGACCCAATACGCCACCCATATCCACCAGCTCATCGGCCAGCGCGAACGACGGGTCAGGGGGATCGCCATCAATGCTCGAGAGATGTCGGCACGGCAGGCGCCGTGGGTTCGGCCAGAGCGACAGGCGCAGCCGCAGCAGGCGCCGTGGGGGCGGCCGGGGCGACCGTCGCAGGCACAGGCGACGGTTCCGTCGCGTCTACCGGTTTACGCTTCGCGAAGATCTCCGCCGCAAGCCGTTGGTAGTCGATGGCACCGTTACTGCGCGGCGCGTAGTCAAAGACGGTCTGGCCAAAACTCGCGGACTCCGCCAGTTTGATATTGCGACGGATCACCGTCTCGTACAGGCGTGCCTCGGACCACGGCTGATTCGTGCCGCGTGCAGCGTCGAGAAACGTTTTCAGATCTTCCACGACCTCCCCGGCCAGGCGCGTCGTCGACTCATGCATGCACAGAACGATGCCGCCCACGATCAGACGGGGATTGATCCGTTGACGTACGAGCGTCACCGTTTCGAGAAGCCGTCCCAACCCCTGCAATGCGAGAAAGTGCGCCTGAAGCGGAATAAGAATCTCGTCTACGGCGGCTAATGCGTTGATGGTGAGCACACCCAGCGACGGCGGGCAGTCGATCAGAAGACAATCGTAGTCGCCGTTGACGGGCTCCAACGCCTCACGGAGCAGGACTTCCCGCCCCGTAACGCTGACCAGTTCCGCCTCAGCTCCGGCAAGGTCGATATCCGCCGGAATCAGCGAAACATTCGTGCCCACGTCAAGGGCCACCGAATCCAGAGGGACCGAAGAAGAGAGCACGTCGTAGATACTGTCGCGATCATCCGCGACCTCGACACCGAAATACAACGACAGGTGGGCCTGCGGATCAAGGTCGACAAGAAGAACGCGCCCTCCCGCCCGAGCCTGTGCGGCCCCGAGGTTGGCCGTGGTCGTTGTCTTTCCCACCCCCCCCTTTTGGTTAATGACCGCAATGCGCCGCATCGGTCCTCCTTTCCCGACTACGGGTCTGACCGATTCGAGGCCAGATAAGCCTCCTGCCGCCCGTCGACGCTTGAAAGTATAGACCCGTGGCGAAATCGCTGCAATCTCCGGACGCGTCCTCCGTCTGACGGTCGAGTACTTCGAGGTGGCGGTGTCTTCAGAATCCCTCACGTCCCGACGTCGCGACCGGAGCAGAGCCCCAACATTTCACAGGTGCTGCGAGCTGGTTTTGGGTGAGGTACCTTTGCTCGACCTCGTCCATGAGGAACTGACACCGAACGGCGCCCGCATCCGTCCTACCCACGATCCAGACGACCCCGGTTTTCTCTGGCGAGCCGCTCGAACGCCGCCGTGATCGCCGCCCCGCCCATTTCCGGGTGAAGGAACTGCTGCTGGTCGATGACCTTGATAATCCCCTCCGGAGGGTGCCCCAAACGGGTCCGACACTGGAGATCACGAAGAAGTGACTTCCACCGCATCGCGCTGTCCGTTGGCAATGTCAACGCCAGGCGATTGAAGTGCGGAAGCGCGGAGGCCCAATCACCAAGCTGATACAGCGCTTCGGAATAACCGATCCAGATACCGGGATCCTTTGGCGCGTCCGCCGCGGTCTTCTCTGCATCGGGAGGCAGCAGGGGCTCGAAAACCTCGCGGGCACGCGCGAAGCGACCGGCCCGCAAATTGGCTTCGCCGAGTTGGATCGAAATCGCCCGGCGATTCTCTGCCGTCACCTCCGTATCGTCCCTTCGTGACCACGCGTGAATCTCCTGCGCCAGAAGCAACGCCATCTTCGGCTTGCTCGCTGCGACCGGGCGCTCTGAGAACACGTCGGACGCCTCGATGTCATCGGCGAGTCGGCGATAGATCGTCTGGAGCGCCGGACCGGCACTCGACGGATCCGACTCCACATAGGCGGGCACGGCCTGTGCGGCGTCGTCGAACCGGCCGAGTTGTTCGAAGGCGATCAACCGTACACGCCACACACGACCGAGCAGTGAACGCTCCTCTGTGAACTGCGATTCAAAGTCCTTCAGCGCCGCGAGCGCATCACCGGCGCGCTGAACATGAGGAAGAACCTGGACCTCCGAGGACGCGAGGCGAGACCTCGCCAAGAGTCGACGGACGATCGCCTTCCGTTCCGGCGTCATCGACCGGTTCAGTTCGGCGGTCGTCAACGCTAAGAAATCGCGTTGCGCCGTGAAACATTCGTTGGTGCGCCGCTGAAGCTCGACGCGATGCGGCGAGGGCAGCTTGGCAAGCCGTTGTACATCCGCCGCCAGACACCGCGCGCGTGCAGCCACGCTGAGCAGGTAATGCTGGTGATCCTGCCGTACGGCAGCATACTGCACGGCAGCCTGTTCATATTCCTCGAGTTCCTCCAGAAGCTGCCCATAGTAGAAACGCCAGTGTCTTGCAGCCTCTGTTTCGTTGTACGCCGTGACAAGTGTATCGAGACTCTCTCGATAGACGGCGGCCACCTCGGGATGCGGACGCAGCACGGGGTCGCCGTAGGATTCGCTGCCGATCTGCACGGCCAGCGCAGCGGCGCGCGCCGCGTTGTCGGACGACGAGAATTCACTCGCGATTCGCAGGAATCGCCGCGCGGCGTCCACGGTCCGACCCTTTCGGTAACATCCGACGCCCGTATTGAAGAGTACTTCGGCAACGAGTGACGGAGCGTTGACACTTTCGTGCTCGAGGAACCGATCCCCGATTCCGATCGAACGGTCGAGCAGGCGCGGAGCATCGTCACCGCGATCGGCGTCGAACATCAGCCCGGCCATCAGCGCACACTGCTCGAACGGATCCAGTCGCGCCGGATCGGCGTCGCGCCCAAGCGATTCATACAGCGTCGCGTAGATTTCATCCCGCCGCTGCGGTTCATGGTCGGCGAGACGCGCCACCGCACGCCAAGCCATCTGACGATATCGCCGAGCCGTCGACTCTTCGTCGCCCGGTGCCACCGCGCCGGCGCGAAGGCGATAGACGAAGCGCTCCAGTAGCGCCGCGATGAACCGGACGCCGAACCCGCCGCCCTGATCCGCTCGTCCCGTCCTGCGAAACTCCGCGAGCTGATCCAGCGCGGCGTCATAGCGGCCCGCCTCCGCCTCGTTGCGAATCGACTCCACCCGTGCGAGCGTCGACGCCCAACTCACCCGAAGACGCTCCTGGGGATCTTTCACACGGTGCGCGACCGCGGACGCACGAAAGAAGAAATCTCGCGCCACTCGGTGCCGATGGAGTCGGCGGTGCGTCATTCCAGCCAAGACGAGCGTCTGCACGCGAACGCCCGTTCGTTCGTGAGGCCATTGGAGAACCGACTCGTTGGCCGACAACTTCGCCAGAATCTCGTGGAGACGTCGTGCCCGCACCGGATCCTTTTCGTCTCGCGGCAACGCGTCGTAGAGCAGCGCCCAGAGCATCAGGTAATCCGCGCGCGGTCCGAGCGCATCGATGTGCTCGATATAAGCATCGCCCTCGAGCTTGTCATACTCGTCGATGGACATTTGATCGACGCGGTCATACTCCCGCGCCAGTTCGTTGTTCAAATCCGTCAAGACCGCAACGGCGCGACGCGTGAGCACCTGAAGGCGACGCCGATGCGCGGCGCTTCCTCCGTGATAGAGCAGGGTCGTTATCAGCGGGTCCGCCTCGTCGTACAAAAGCGAGCGGACCAGATCAAAACGCCAATCCAACCGGCGCGGGTCTTTCGGGTAGGCATCCACGAGTTGCTCGAGGATCGTATTGGCTTCACCGACAGCAGCCTGTCGCTCGGCGCGCGAGAGGGCGGGATCGGCGAACTCAGCCAAGCGGATCTCCCGCATCGCGAGCAAGGACTCGACCGTGTTGTCCGGCGGGTGCTCTTTGAGGTGAAGCTCGAGAATGTCGGTCAAGCCGCGCTGTCGCAGACCCGCGCGAAAGACCTCGTTGCTGAGCCGAACCTCCTCGGCTGATCCGGGCAGCGCCGGTGCATCTTGCCCGTCGGCGGGCACCGGTGCCGAAAGACCCGCAATGGACATGAGCATCCAGAAGAAGGGATGTGCATTAGGGTTGAGCGAAGGCAATGTCCTGACACTCCGCGCGCAGCGCCGCGTTCCAACACCCGACGACGTGATCCCAGCGAACGTCGTCATCCGCCACAATGACAATGGGCGTCTCACGGTCGAATCCCGGTCGCCCATGAATCGCCCTCAAGACGTCGGCCAACGCGTCAAACGTCGCAGGTTGGTTCTCAAACCGGTCAAGCTCGATGGTATAGTCGTCGTGCGCGAGTCCGGTCTGCTCCACGCGAACCACGATCGGACTGATCGGAAGTGCCACGCTCGGTACGCCCGCATCGCGTGGAAGCTGCGACGTAAAGACGCCCTCCGCGCGCTCGAACGTGGTCGTCACGAGGAAGAAGATCAGCAGCAAGAACGTCACATCGATCATCGGCGCCAGGTTGACGCTGATTCGAACGCCGCCCGCCGCACGGCGCCGCCGCGTTCGAAAGTGACGCGACGAGCGCTCACGGTGACGCCCCCGCGAAGTGCCCTGTTTGTCGGAAGAAGACGTCAACTCATTCGTCCTCCCCGACGTGCGCTACGACATTGAGAACGTCGATCCCGTTGCGCGCCACTTCCTGCATAACCGCCCGAACTTCGGCATAATGAAGACGCCGGTCAGCCCGGATCACCACCGCCAAACCGGGAACCAGGCGCCGCATTGCGGCCAATCGATCCGAGATCACCGATAGAGGCTCGGGGCGATTCGGTCCGACGCTGTACAGCGCCAACTGCCCCGTCGGATCGGTCGGATCCGCCGGTCGGCAGTTGATCACCACACGGTCCGCCAATCGCGCCACGCCGGCACGACTGTCATCGGGCTGCGGAAGCTGCATCGGCACTTGCTCGGCTGAGGAGAATCGGCTGACCAACATGAAGAAGATCGTCAGCAGGAAGATCACATCGACCATTGGTGTCGCATTGAAACTCAGCGCGGCATCGGTGCGAGCGTCGTCACGGTTGAGGCGCATGATCGCCCTCCTGCGTCGTCTTCACCTCGCTCTGGGATATCGAAGACGTCGCCTCGTCCGGCTTGAAAACCGAAAGAATGCTCTCCGCCGTCAACGCACACTCCGCCGTCAGAACATCGATCCGGTTGCGAAAGATGGCGTAGATGCTCAGCGCGGGAATGGCCACCGCCAGACCCCAGAACGTGGTGATCAGTGCAACCGCGATGCGATCCGCGACAATCCGCGCGCCCGGGAAGGCATCCGCGGCGTGGATCTCGGCGAAGAGGAGGATCATCCCCGTGACCGTGCCGAGCAGACCGATCATCGGCGAGACATTTCCGATGATGTTGAGGAACTGCGTCTTGCGAAGTAGCCGCGCGGATCGTTCATCCAGCGTGTCTTCCAGAGCGTGCTCCATCGCCACATAGCCCTTCGACGCCTCGAGCAGGCCCGCGTTCAACACGTTGCCCAGCATGCTCGGATCCTCCGCGGTGAACTTGATCGCCGCGACATATTTCTTGTCGTCGATGAGCGTCTTGGCCTGCTCCGCCACTTCCGAGGGAACAATGGTCGCTCGCCGAATCGACAGGCAATGCTCCACCGTCAAAGAGACCATCACGATCGAAAGGGCGATCAACCCGAAAGCAATCGGCCCGCCCTTCACGACAAAGAAGTCAAAATACTTGACGTCCGCCGAAACCGCCGCATCGCTCTGAGCTGCGGTCTGTGCCGTCGCGGGCAGCGCGCCCGCCAGAAAGAGGACCACGACCAGAAAACCCGTCAAACTCATGACTCGCACCAAAACACGATCCTCCCGTTGAAGCGCACGCGAGGCAGTCAACGCCTCGTCCGCCACCTATTCCGGCTTCGACGACGCCATCCGCTCCTGCGCCACGAGCGCCGATTCCCGTACCTCATCCGTCAATTTGGCGTGCGCAAGGCATTCCGCAAGGAGATTCCGGGCCCGATCCGCCCGCCCGAGACCCTCGACCGCCAACGCCGCACCGTACAAGCCCTGGGCCGCTCGCGGATCATCGGGAAAGTGAATGGCGGCTCGCAAAAAGGGCCACGAAGCACGGATCAACTCGTCCTCGGTCGACGCCGCCTTCAGCAACGCCCCACCCTTCAGTAGAAGAAAATCGGGCAAGAGTGATCGGGGGCAGTCGCGTACGGCGCGATCCATACTCGCCAACAGCTCGGGGCGATAGGCGCGTTCCACATCCCGGCGTTGTGCATCCAGCAGGATCGCATACACCGTCTGGGACCGCGCCGCCACGGGAATCGACAACGACGCCACTCGAGCAGCACCCGACGCGACACGTTTGTCCCCGCTTCGACGCATAATGTCGAATCGCAGAGCCTCCAGCAGAACCCGCTGACCCGCCTCAGGCTTCCGCGACAACGCGCCGTCAATTTGATCAATCGCTCGTCCGACTCTGGCGCTGGCTCGCTGCGGCACATTCCTGGGAAACAGGTACGCCGCAGCGGCAGGCCCCGACCGTCTGCCATTCAGGACGCGAATATACTCCTCGACCGCCTTGTCGATCTGTCCGGCCGCATCCAGCGTTTGTAGTAGCCGGATGACGATGACGTCAGACCAGAAGCCCTCCGCCAGGCGCTGCATGCGCCGATAGCGAACCGCGGCACGCTGCATCTCGCCACGACCGCGAAAACGCTCGGCCTCATTAAAATCCGCGAATACGCCGCCGCGATCGACGACCATCATCGTCACGTCGTTGAGCTTCACGGTGTGGGCGCTACCGTCCGCACCAAGAAACCGCAATCGCCCGTCAATCAATCCGACGATCTTCGCGCCGATATAGCTTTCGTCGCCGACGACGACCTGGTCCGCGCGCAGGCAGGACGCCGCCACCGAGACGAACAGCAGCACAGCGATCCGCTCAGGGAAGGTCGTCTTCCGACACATACCGAAATTCACCGTTGTGTTCGCGCGCCATCAGCTCCAGCAATTCGCTCCCGGCGGAGTCGACATACGCGATCGTACAGATCTGCACCGCACGATCCTTGTTCCATTCATCGAGCCTTCGAAACAGACCCGGCGGAAAATCCTGCCCGTCGGAAAGAAGGTAGATCAGATCCGGCTTCATCTCCAGCGCTTGGCGCAACGCCGTCTCAGGCTTCGTCTGCCCCAGCGGAAAGACCTGCTCCAGGAAGGAGAACAGCCGCTGTTTCTGTGCCCGGATCGCACTCACCAGCTTCTTTGGAGGATTATGGACCGGCGTCTGATGATTGAAGAAAATGACGTGGAACTTCTGGCTCCGACGCAGTTTGGAAACCGATCGCTTGAGTTCCTCCTTCACCGCTTCGAACCATTCCAGCATCGACCCGCTACGGTCCACCACGTAGACGACCGACCGCGCCCCCAGCGCCGATCCGCCCAGTCCGAAGAACTCCGGCGCCGGCCCTCCACCGAGCTGGATACCATAACGCTCGACGTCTCCACCGCCCGCGCCGATCCCGATGATCGAGAGCTCAGGCTTCTTGGAGGCCCGCAGCTCCGACAGGGGTGTATACGTCTCCGGCTCAGGCCGCGGCTGTTCCGCATCCGTCATCGGTATGGCATCGGGAAGATCGGCACGGGGCGTATCGACGAACGACGCACCCTCCAGCGATCCCACAAGATGGACCCGTTTCGGCGGCACGATGGGTACGTCATCGCGAGCGGAGAAAGGGAAGACCAGGATCAGCATGCCCACGAAAACCACGGCGTGAACGCCGACGGAAATCGACCACGCGATGAGCACCGACCATCCCGATAGGTTGACCGATGCCGAACCCTTGTGGTCCAGCCTCATGTTGTCTGTGCCGACCGTGTCGGTCATAGGTCCCTGCGTCATGGCGTCGGTCCCGACACCGATTGTGAGCGCATAGGTCTTTGCAGCCGGGTCGAAGGTAGGCACACAACCACGAGACAGCGCGACGCTCGGCTAACGAGCGTTCCGACCGAACAAGTCTAGTCTCACTCTTCGTCAAGGTCAATGAGACCCGGACGTCTGCGCCCCGAGGCTTCCACCATCCGACACGCCGCCGCGACCGCGCCATCAAGCGGTTTCGGTGAGGACGCCCGTCGTGTACACTCCCCCGCACGACCTTGATTCGGGAGGATCGCTCATGGGCGCAAGGTGGAGCCTCATAGGCCTTGGCATCATAACGTTGGCAACTAGACTCGTCGCAGTAGGACCGGTGCAGGACGGAACCGAACCCGCCGAATCGCAGAAGATGAAGGCGCTGGATGCCGGAAAAACGGCGGTGCAGCCGCCCGATCGCCCCACGGTCCGCCTGAGCCAGCGACCTGGTTTTGACGACGACGACGCCTACGTGCAATCCGTCGCCGCTCAAGTCACATCGCTGTTGAAAGAGGCCGGCCAGGCCAGTGAGCCCAGACTCCTGGTGGCCGCCGAGCTCGACGCCGCCAATCGTATCCTCTCGCATCTTCTCGAACCCGCATGTGCGATGAACTTCTTGGGCATTCCCACGGAATTACGCGATGCGGCAAGAGTGCGCCAAGAGCTGGATCGCATCGAGACGCTGCTCGACCAGGCCCAGGAGGAACGGGAATCCGAAATCGCCGACGGAAGCTCGCCATCCTGGTCGCGCCTTGCCAAGAACCGTAGCACCACCCTTCGCGCATTCGCCCACGCCCTTCGCACGGTCTTGCTGCCAGGGCAGGGCGACGACGCCAAACGTGCGACGCGCCGGGCCGCCTCGGCATTGTCTCCCCTGCTCGAAGACAAACGACCACAGGTCGCGGCCGCCGCGACCTTCTGGCAGGCGTGTTTGCGCCGCATGGAGTCCGATTCCGCCCGGGCGCGCGCCGTCCTCGCCCCCGCGCTGGCCGATCCGCAGCCGGGCACGCTCCCGTACGCCTTCTATGCCCGCCTTCTCCGCTGCCGGATCACGGCCGAGCGTGGTGGATACGCTACCGCGATCGCCCTGCTGATTCAGATCGAAGAACGCTGCAACGACTGGTTCGACGCCGACGCCGAGCGGGCCGATGCCATTCGCACCGCCCAGTGGATACAACTCGAAGTGTTGTCCAACTGGTTTCGCGCACTGGATCCCGCCTCAAGACCAGCCGAAAGGCAATGGTGCGCCGATCGCATGGAGTCGCTCTCCACCGAGGTGTTCGGCGAAGACAGCGACACCCTGTACCGACTCGGCAACGCCGTGCCGCTTCTCGATCCAATTCCTGTTGAGCCGATAGAAGACCCTTCTCCGCCCGCCAAGGACGACTGACGGCGACCAGAGAACATCGCGTCTTGATGGGTGAAATGACCCTCGCGTCTGTGGAATCGACCTTCCCGTCAGTCGGACGAGGTTTCCGCCCTCCTTCGCCAGTTTCACAGCTTCTGTCCGGCCCGGATTCCGGATGACGATTGAAGCGCCGACCGCCCATCGGCCGATACCTGTGAACTGAAGCGACTTCGATTCGTCTGGTTCGCTGCTTCGAGCGGAACACTCGATCCTCAGAGAACCTCGACCAACGCCGGTACGCTGAGCTTGCTCTGAGGATGAATTTGCCAATATCGACCAGGATGGCCGACCGTATGCCCCACCCAACACCCACGCGCATTCCGCCACACGAAAGAACCGCAACCGCGCCGCAACCACCCTCGACGCCCGACCAGCGACTTCAAGACCTGCACGACCAATTCGCTCGGCTCAAGGCCCAGGTGCGCCAAGCCCAGCAGCTCTCGAGCCTCGGCACCGCCGCCGCCATGATCGCCCACGAGGTCAACAACCTTCTGACCCCCATCCTCAACTACGCACGTGCAGCGGCCCAGAGCGACGACCCGACACTCCACAAGAAGGCCCTGGCCATCACCGTCAAGAATGTGGAGATGCTGATCGCCATGTCCGATCGTGTTCTCGAGATCAGCGCCGCCGCCCCACCCAAGCGTGAAGACGCCCAGCTTCGATCGCTCATCGAAGACGCCGTCAAGAGTCTCTGCCGCGACTTGGCGAAGGACGCCATCAACTTCTCGCTCGACGTCGATCCGCAATGCACCGTCCACGCCGATCGACTTCAACTTCAGCAGGTCTTTTTCAACTTGTTGCTCAACGCCCGAGAGACGCTGGCAAAGTCGCGCGGTGGGCGCCTGACCGTCTCCGCCCAACCGAAGGGCAGCCACACCGAGGTCACGCTGCGAAACAGCGGAGACGTCATCCCGCCCGACCTGCTCCCTCGCGTCTTCGAACCGTTCCAGAGTTCAAAAACGTCAAACGAGAACAAGCGAAGTCGATGCAACGGCCTGGGGCTCGCCCTCTGTCGCGACCTCGTCGAAGAGAACGGCGGAACCATCAACGTTACGAGCGACGCCGAACACGGAACGACATTCACCATCACGCTTCCCACCCAATAGCGCCTATCCCAAAACCCCTGAGCCGCGGGCTTCAGCCCGCGCGACCTCGCAGAACGCCGGGGAATCTTATGTGCCATCCGCTCGCACTCCGCTAGGAACAGGGTCTTAGGATAGCCTCTAGTCCGGCGCGTGCTCGATCCCTCCCCCCGGCCCCGCCCATTCAGCGCTCTCATTCTGCCCCCTAAATGAGAGAGTCCGATTCAGACCTACAGTCGAGCGATTATGGGTCTTACCGAACCCGAGAGCCGCAGCCAACCTCCCATCTACGCATTGCCGATGAAGCTTGTTGAGAAGTCAGGCTTCAAGTGTCTCCATGGCGAATCATCACTCGCGGGGCATTCACGGACGTGCTGCACAGACCTACAGCCCATGTTCGACCTCACCGCTGCGCCCGGCGTCGCGCGCTGACACTCGCGGAACTGCTCGTCGGCATGTCCGTGCTGACCATTCTGATGGGCGCCATGGGATCGGCCATGCTCATCGCGGGGCGTGCCATTCCGGACGGCACTGATTCCATGGAGATGACCGCGGAAAGTACGCAAGTGATCAGCGAAATCGCGGGCGAGCTGCTCTACGCAACCTCCGTGAGCACGAGCACCGCGGAGGCCGTCACGTTTACCGTTGCCGATCGAGGCCACGGTGTGAGCGGACCGGAGACGATCAGCTACGCCTGGTCCGGCATCCCGGGCGACCCGCTCACGCGCCAGTACAACGGCGCGACCGCGACCACCGTGGTCGACGACGTCTATGATTTCTGGTTGACCTATGAAACGAGGACGCCATCCGGACAGGCCCCAACCACCATAGAAACGGCCGAATTCGTCCTTAGTTTTCGCGATCCACCCGTTGTCCCCATCGACTACGTGCTGACCGACAAGACTTGGCTTGGCCAGTACTTCGAGCCGACGCTGCCCATCGACGCGATCTCCTGGAATGTAACACGTGTAATACTCCTCGCCCAGATTCACGGTGCGAACAAGGGGATTATGACCGTGCAGCTTCGACCTCCAGTTTCCGGCCTCCTTCTTCCCGACACGACGGTGCTCGAAGAACACCCCATGGACGAGGCCGTTCTCAGCCCCACCTATCGCTGGGAGGAGTTTGCCTTTAGCTCCGTGACAGGCGTCGCTGCGACCGACGGACTCTGTCTGGTCGTCGCCCGACAGTTGAAGGACGCGCATCTGGGGGATATTCAGACGGACGACGGCGGTGGAACCGGTCGCCTGACGTCGACGGACGCCGGCAAGAACTGGAACATCGACGTCGGTAAATCGATGCAGTACTACATCTACGGCACGGCCAACGTTCCCGACCCCAATCCGCCACCCGCGACAGGCGTGCTCAGCTCGGTCAGAATCCGCCTTCAGGTCGGCGCCGACGTCTCCATCGGCAGAGAATGTGACGCGCAGATCCTCAATGAGGTAGAGGCGACGGGCCCATGAGAGAGTGTATGAGAAGCGTCTCAAAACAGAACCGCGCCCGTAACGAAGCGGGAGAAATGCCCAGTAAACGCTCCCTGACGGTCGCGGCTCAGTGCTGGGCGACTCTCTCTGGACACGCACTGAAACAGAAGCGCCGCCACGGTTCAGACACATCTCATCGCGCCGGCGCCTCGACCGCGAGAGAGTCAGACGTACAGATTCTCAATGAGGTAGAG
>JAJDDV010000066.1 GCA_029260135.1 Phycisphaerae bacterium
AGGACGTCCGGTGCGGTCGCAACAGGGGCTCGATATGAACTCGATCTGCGGCCAGCATTCAGCGCACAGCCCGGGATGTTCGCTGATCCGCTTGCGGCAGCCAAGACATTGCGGCGGCAGCACGAAGTCGACGATGTGACGTGCCGCATGGCCGAAGGCGCCGCGAGCCAAGGACAAGACCGGGGCGGCGGCGGCCGTCACCGGGTCATCGGGCGCTGCGTGGTTATCGGTTGTAGCGATCACAATCTCCCATAAGATGGCGCCGGGCACCGCAGAGCAGCTATAAGGCCACATGGACCGTAACGCGCAACAGATTTTCGATCCGGCCCTCGTCAGGGTACGCCGCAACCGGATCGCGCGGCAATCCGAAACCCCGCATTTCCTGCTCGATCTCATCGCGTCCGAGATCGCCGACCGGCTCACCGCCATCAACCGCACCTTCGACGTCGCCCTGTGTCACAACGCACAGAACGGCGTGCTCGCATCGAAACTCCGCAGCACAGGCCAGGCAGGCTCGTTGTCGCTTTATGCCTCAGCCCTCACCCTCAACAACGGCTGCATGACAACCGGGCGGCAATGGTAGGAAGTTCTCCTTTATCCCCGACAGCAGACTCTACTGCGGGCAGTTTCGTACTTCCGGTTAGTGCTGCCAGCCAACAATGGACATTCACCAATCATTGAAGCCGCATCAATTGATCATATACCTCAGTGTCACCGAAAAACTGAAAGTGCTTCGTCCGACGCCCCCGGGTATGGGAGGAAACGGTGAAGCTCTGTGTGGCAGACCCGCCGTCACTTGGTCGAGCAGAGTCACTCCGGATACCTTGGTCACCCGGCTCGCGAGCACAACGCCATTTCGGTTTATCTTGATCCACAGGCGAACTGAGCCCTGCAGTTTCTTTCTGCGGGCTGCATTGGGATATTGCTTATGGCGGGCGACCCAGCGACGCAGCGCTGCGGCGTAGCTCTTGACCGCTCCGGCGTCGGGTGCCCCGGCTTGCGGCCCTCCTCCACTGCTGCCCAGACTGTGTGCTTTACGTCCACATATTCACGTGGGCCCCAGGCATCCAAGAATTGCTGAAACCGTTCAAAGAAGTGCGGATTGAACTCACGATCTTGGCCCAGGGGATCGATGACCGGATTCGCCGGATGCAACGAGGCGCACGGTAAGAGGCCTTTCGGAATCGGCGTGTTTGCCGAGTGAGTCCTGCCGGTGCGAAGCAGTTTGGGGCAATGGACGGCGATGCCTTTCGCGCCTATGTCGAACAGATCCTGGTACCTGAGCTTGCAAAGGGCGACATCGTCATCATGGACAACCTGCCCGCACATAAGGTCACAGGTATCAGGCAGTCCATCGAAGCGGCCGGTGCTGAGCTCATCTACCTGCCGGCTTACTCTCCCGACTTCAATCCGATCGAGATGGCGTTCTCCAAGCTCAAGGCCGCGCTGCGCAAGGCGGCCGCGCGAACCATAGAAGAATTGTGGGACGTCATCGCCGAAGCCATCGATGAGTTCACACCAAAGGAATGCCAAAACTATTTCGCCGCGGCAGGGTACGATCAGGATTATGTCGAATTCGCTCTAGTCAGAATTTGCCTGATCGGCGTTGGGCTCAAACGAGTTCTGTCGATCTCAGATTCCGACGAGAGCAACGCCCAGTAAGTGGTTGGGATTGTAATTCGGAGCCCGGTTCGCGCGAGACTTGATCTACGGATCGTAGAATCAGTTTTCGACGACCCATCAGTTACAACAAAGAGTGCTGACCATCATGCTGGCGTCGGAAATCTGAACACTCCCCCGCCCTCTTCAGGCGGTAGTGTTTGCTTGTGGCATTCCACCTCATGAGGCAGGGGCGCGTGCACCGCTTTCGTGATGCAGTAGCCTTTTGTGCGGATTGTCTCGATGATGTTTTCGTCGCGTACCTCTCCAAGAGCTTTGCGGAGCCTCATTACGAGAACATCGACCGTGCGCTCGGAGACGTATTGATCGGCGGGCCAAACTGATTGGATCAACTGCTGACGAGTGAATGCCCGATCAGGACGGCGTGCCAAGTACTCCAGCAACTCCCACTCCTTGCCCGCCATCCGTATCGAATGGGTTCCCGCCGTCACCTGACGTGTCTGGGCATCGAGCCTGAGACACCCCAATTCTATCCTCTCGCTCACCAGCTCCGGCTTCTGAGCTTCAACGATCTGTTTGAGACATGCGTAGAGCGAGAAATAGTGTGCAAGCGCCTTCGAAGGAATGATATAGGCATCATCAATCGCTGTTTTGTGGAAGGCCGAATGGTTTGAGGCCAAGAAAAAAATTGAATGCGCCAGAGACGGATGACATCTGATTGTGTGCAGACGGTCGAACGCTTCTTCACAGGTGTCACAGTCTGAGATGACGACAGCGTCCGGGGACCAATCGCTCAACAAGGCCGCCACTTCGCAATGATTGTTTGCGATTTGGGCGACACACCGGAGCGACAGCAACCCTTCGCTCAGCCCGATTAAGCCTTGTCGTTCTTCCTTTTCAACAATCAATACTCCGAACGACATCGCCATTCCTCAATCTGCAATATCCAGATCATTTGATTGTTATTGTGCCGGTCATCCCGTGTTCGGCGTGGGTTACGCCACTGTCGTCCTTTATGTGACAATGGAGATCGTCGATGACACCCGTTGCTACCGGCACAAACCACCATTCAGTCACGCCACCTGGATAGACCTCAATTTCACGAATCGTTCCCTTAATCTCGGCGAGCGTTCCGCTGCGATTCACCACTTGCACCTTGCGCGTATAAACCCTCGAAGCCAGACCCGCCGACGTGAAGTAGTGCTTCGTCTTGCTCGGATTGGTGAGCACCAGCTTGTAAAGCTTTCCGGTTTCGAAGCTAAGTTCATTCGAAACAAACCTGTGCTCTCCATCAGCGGTGCCGAGGGCGACGCGGACTTCGATCGGTTCCTGTTTGCTCAGATCACCAGCGGCCTGAACTGGCATGACAGTGATAGAGCCGATCAACAGAGCGGACGCAGCGCTCATGATCAAGGATCTCATGCAACTCCCCTCCTGTTCTCGTTTCCCACATCGTCGAAGAGCGTCCTAGCTTATTCTAGTTGCACATGCAAGTCATTCTTAAAAAGAATGTCACTCGCTCTCGAGGACTGCCTGTCTCTCGTAAGCCTGCGCGATTTTCCACGCCTGAGGCCCACCCGGTTCTGCGACTGCGACGGGTTCGGACACTTATGACATGAGGCACATGGCATCCTGCGATTTTTTCCCATGTTCGCATTAGCGAATCCGATCATCTCATCGAGTATCTCAGGGTAATCGAAAAACTGAAGGTGCTACGGCCGACGCTCTCGGGTATGGGAGGAAACGGCGATGCTCTGCGCGGCAGGCTTGCCGTCGCTTGGTCGAGTGGGGCCACTCCCGATGCTTTGGTCACGCGGGTCGCGATCACGACGCCGTTACGATCAATTTTAATCCACAGCCGGACAGAGCCCTGGAGCTTCTTCCGGCGCGCCGCGTTGGGATACTGCTTATGTCGGGCGACCCAGCGCCTCAGTGTTGCGCTGTAGGTCTTGAGTGCTCCTGGGTCCGGAGAACCAGTTTGGCGTTTGGTAACGCCGGTGAGAGACGGTTGAGACGGAGCCCGCTTTGTTCTGGTTGGTAGTGCCGCTTTGCGCTTTGGTACAGATGGTTTCGGCTTCGGCTTGAATGAGAGAAGCTTCTCCATCCGAGGGTCTAGTTTCGGCGTGGTAGGTTTAGTTCTGGGCGCCGGGATGAGCGGAGCGGGCGCCTCCGGCTCCACGGTTGCTGTGTTTTCCGGAACTTCAAGACTATCCATGAGCCGAGCGACTTCAGAAGCTGTCTGCTCGGAGTGGCGTTCTTTTGGAACGTCGGCGGGAGCGTCGATTTCCTCTGTACGCCCTGGCGAATCGTCTATCGATCTTTCGACCTTGTGTTCCTCGGCCGGTGGTTCGTTTTCCGAAGTTTCCGATTTGTCGTCGCTCTGCGCGGCCGTTGGAGCACCCGTCCCTTCGTCGAGTGATATGTCGAATGCCTGAGGCACTTCGAAGCTGCCGACTGCCTCAAGATTTGATGAGCCGAGTTTGTCATCATTATAGAGCCCGGCCAGTGTCGCGTGCGCGATAATGGCCAAGCCGAAGGCGACGATGTAATCGAATATGCGCACTAGCGAATCGCCCGCGTAACGAGACGGATGCGCGCCACGCCTCGTGATTTCAGATCCTGCACAAAGTGCAGCAGTTGAACGGCGTCCACGGATGCGTCCGCTTTGACTTCAAGAGGCTCGTCTCGATCGTTGGCGAACGCCCGCTCGACTGCCTCAAGGACATTGGATTTGCCACGGACGGCTTCAAACGCGACTTGGAAATCGCTGGATATGAAAATCACCATTTGTGCGTCGGTCGGATCCCGCTCACTTTCGGTTTGCGCCGGGTCGATGTAGAACGGATCGGGCGCCCTGGGATTGCCCACAAGCATGAGGAAGATCAGGAGCAAGAAGACGACATTGATCAGAGGGATGATCGCTTCACCCTTTTGCTCCTTTTGGTGCGGCAGAAGTCTCACGGCTCTCGTTCCCATGCCCTCAGCGATGCCTTGGAGACTCCGGCTCTTCTTGCCTCTTCGAGGACAGTTACAGCGATCTGCAACGGCACGCCGGGTGCCACGCGGATCGTTAGCATCGTTGCTTCGTTCGGCTGTGCAGATAGGAGATCCGTGGCGATGGTATCGATGCTCGTTGGTGCGCCGTTAAGCAGAACATCGTTCGAGGACGAGACCGATATGGTCCATTGATCCGGTTCGCTGGAAACGGTCGAGGGTTCGTCGACGCTGACGTCGAGGGTCTGCAGCTGGGCGAATTGAGAAACCAGCAGATAGAACACGACGAGCAGAAAGATCACATCGACCAGCGGTGTCAGCCCGAGCGAGCAACGCCGATTGCGAACTTGAGCGAACGATATGGCGGTCCCAGTCATTCCGCCACAACAGCACCAATCGGCACGTTGAGTACTCGGTTGGAGCGGTCTTCCAGTTTCTGTCGTGTTCGCTCCATGACGGCTTCGAGGACATTGAAAGCGGCCAGCGATAACAGCGCGACGACCATCCCGGCGGCCGTGGTCAATAATGCTTCCCAAATTCCGCCCGCGAGCAAACCCGGGTCGACGCGGTTTCCACTCTCCTCAATGCGTTTGAAGGCCTCGATCATGCCGAGAACCGTCCCGAGCAATCCCAAAAGCGGTGCCGCTGTGATAATGAGTTCGAAGATGCGGAAGCCGGAACGCGCTCTGGCAAGGAAATTCTGTGCAGTTCGCACGGCCCCCGCTTCGCGGCCGGCATTGCCCAGGGTGTGGCGTCCGCCTACGCCCATTGCCGCCATGAGTGTCTCTGGCATGCACCCTTTCATCGCAGTAAGTGCGGCTTGGGCTTTAGACAGGTCTTGGCGTTCCCAGGCCACAACTGCGGTGTCGGCGCTTGCCAGGTTGAACATGCCAAGACGCCAGTAGTGGAGAAGCTTGGCGATGAACATGGTGATCGTGAGCACTGAAAGTGCAGCGATGATCATGATGATCGGGCCACCCTTTTCGGCGAGCCAATCGATGCGGTCCAAAATGAGTGTGTGGTCCAGCTCCATTTGGGTCTCTCCTGTTCTCTTTCGCCGGGACTCAGTGGCCCGGGCTATCCGGATCGATTTGCTCGTCGCTTCGGTGCTGATCGAAGCGCTCGCGCCACTTCGAGAGGCGCGCCAGCTTCGTCTGATCGTTTTGATGGCTGGCAATCCGTGCGGATTGGCGCAATGCGTTGCGTACAGCTGTGCGTCCGAGGCGCGTCGACGGCGGGGAGAAGCCGGTAGGATCGCGGCCCGCCTCCACTGCTGTCCAGACGGTGTGCTTTACGTCCACATATTCACGCGGGCCCCAGGCATCCAAGAATTGCTGAAACCGTTCAAAGAAGTGCGGATTGAACTCACGATCTTTGCCCAGGGGATCGATGACCGGATTCGCCGGATGCAACGAGGCGCACGGTAAGAGGCCTTTCGGGATCGGTGTGTTTGCCGAGTGAGTCCTGCCGGTGCGAAGCAGTTTGGGAAGGACGTGGGTGTGAGGCCCTTCGGGAGACACGCCGCCTGTGTCCGGACCACCGATCAACTGGAAGACCTCGACTCTGCCGAGGTTTGAGAGCGCCACGCGATGAGGATGCAGCTTGAGAATGGCACCCATCGCAGGATTGCCCTCCGCGAAAAGGGATTTACCGCAGTGCTCCAGAAGAAGCGCTGTTAAATCCGGATCGGATGTCCTGACACAGAACTGAATCTGCGGTTGGTCTAGCCCCATGTCGAAGAGGCGCGCATGGCGATCTTGCGATCTAATGGCATTCTGGTCCGCCCCCAATTCCGTCAAAACTGATCGACGTTCGATTTTGATGTCCGACGCCGGCAGGCAGATTGCGACGCCCTGCATCCAGCGATGGGCCTTTGGGCTCACTGCTTCATACGCAATCGGGCTCGCATTATCCGGTACGTGAAGTCGAATGGCTCCGCGCGATGTCGCACGTGTCAGGTTAAGAGTGTCGTCGATCAGGAGCTCCTCGCCCTGCGACTGATGAAACTCGGCGATGGCGCCCATCGAGCCGATACTCCATCCGCTGTCGGGCGTATTGAGTTCTTCCACCAGAACTGATTTAAGATCATTGTTCGCGCTCATGGGTTCGCTCCCGAATTTTCAACAAGTGCGGTGGGAATGACGACCGGCCGTCCGCCGTTCCTGGAGATCTTGCCTTCGACGCCGTACACGCGACGCATCAGATCCCGCGACAGAACGTCGTCGGGCGGGCCGTCGGAGACAACCTTTCCTTTTCTCAACACGAGCAGACGATCGCACCAGCGTCCCGCCAGGTTCAGATCGTGGATCGCTGCAATTACGATCGAACCCCGTTTCGTCAAACTGCTCAGCGTGTCCATAACGCTTATTTGATGCGCGAGGTCGAGGGCACCCGTTGGCTCGTCCGCCAGAACAATTTTGGCTTGCTGGGCTAGAACTCGCGCGAGGAGTACGCGGGCCTGCTCACCGCCCGAAAGCTTAGTCGCCGTCCTTCGTCTCAGACCTTCGATTTCAACTTGCCGCATAGCGTCACGGACAATTTAATCATCAAGGTGTGCTGTTCGATTGAGGAACGTTCGGTGCGGCAATCGCCCGAGTCTCACGATAGTTTCGACATTCACGGGCCAGTGAATTGTGCGGTCCTGCGGCAAGAAAGCGATCGATCTCGCTCGAATGACCGGTGAAACTTCCGCGGTGGGTATCCCTTCGAACAGCACCTTTCCCTGTGAGGCATGTAGGAGACCGGCCAGCACTTTCAGGAGCGTGGACTTACCAGCACCGTTCGGCCCGAGAAGTCCGATGAACGCTCCGCCCTCACAGTCGAACGAAATGTTGGACAGAATCTCCCGTCCGTCTAAATGCGCTTGGATATGCTCCACTTTCAGCAGCGTCATAGGATCTGCCTCCTGTGTTTCATCAACAACCAGAGAAAAAATGGTGCGCCAATGAGCGCGGTGACCACCCCGAGCTTGAACTCGCGTTCGGGAAATGCAGCTCGGACGAAAACGTCCGCTGCCAGCACCAGCACAGCTCCGCCCAACGCACTGGCGGCCAGAAGCCGACTTGGTTTCGAACCGACCAACGGGCGGAGGACGTGCGGCACGACCAAGCCGACAAAGCCGATGGCGCCACTCACAGACGTGGCTGCTCCGACGCCGCATGCGGTGCCAAATATGGCCAACACCTGGAGACGCCGAGGGTTGATTCCGAGGGTGCCCGCAACCTCTTCTCCCAGGGTCAGGGCGTCCAATCCACGTCCGAGGCTCAATAGAACCACCATGCTCAAGACGATGAATGGTGCGGACAGCTGAACATGCACCATACTGCGGTCCGCAAGAGACCCCATCAGCCAAAAGACGATTTCCAGAGCAGCGAAAGGATTGGGTGACAGATTGAGTGCGAGCGACGTCATCGCTCCAGCGAAGCTCGAGACTGCAACGCCCGCCAGAATGATTGTCAATGTGCTTGCGCCGCGTCCAGCAAGAACCTGAATGATGACCACGGCAACGCCGGCGGACACGAGTGCACAGAGCGGCAGCGCGAGTGGATAGAGCGCGGATAGTCCGGTGTAGATCGCGAACACGGCGCCCAGAGATGCCGCCGCGCTAACACCGATCACACCGGGTTCTGCAAGTGGGTTGCGCAGATACCCTTGCAGTACGGCTCCCGACAATCCCAGGATAGCTCCGACCAAAATACCGAGCAGCGTTCTCGGAAGCCGGATCTCGTTCACGATACTTGCGATGGCGCTTGAGTCTTCAGAGAAGAGTGCGGCGAGCGCATCCAGGAATGTGATTGCCGCTGGCCCCACGAGGAGGGACGCAATCGCTGCCACACAGGCCGTAATGAACAGCACCAGCAACAAGGTTGCGTATTTCGCATCGTCGCTCACTGTGTCTGCTCCACGATATGTTTCGCGCGCGCGTCAAAAAGCAGCTCCACGGCAGAGGCTGTGTGCGGTGTGCCGCACATGAGAAAACGATCAGGGACGATCGCTGCGGAAGTCGACTGCATGAGATTTTGAACGACTGGGTGTTCGAAGATTTCATGCGCGAGCGCGGGTGCCGATGCTCGCCTGCGTCCCAACATGATCAGGTCCGGCCGAGAAACGACGAGCAATTCGAGGGGCAATTTTGCTGTTCCACGCAGACCAAGTTCGGCGCCCACGTTGCTCAATCCGGCAGCATGTATGGCGGCATCGACCAGCGTCCCGCGACCAGAGGTGTAAGAGTTGGCGTAGTAGGGTGCGATGGTTGGATGAGGTTGGTTGTCTGACACGGAAATTGCACTCAGTCTGCGGTCGAAGTCAGCGATCAGCGCTTGGGCGACGTCGGGTCGTTCCAGTACCTTCCCCATTCGCTCGATGTTTGCGCGCACATCTTCCAGGCTGTCGGCTGGCGCGAACTCCTCGACACGAAATCCCAGCTTGCGCAGGAGAGACACCGTGGTCCGTGTCGTGTAGGTGCCTGCCAAAACAAGATCAGGTTTGAGCAAAAAGATCTCTTCCGCCTGCCCATAATTGATCGAGATGGTGCCGGCCTCGGCGGCCATGACCGAGGCTTGCGGATCACGGGCCAGATAAGAGACCGAAATCAAATGACCACGCTCGGCGATCATCATGGCCAGTTGATCCGTGCACAGGTTCATGGACACCACGCGTTCAGGAGCGTCAGTCGCGAGCGCGACTCGGTCGTAAGCGACCAGAAGAGCCACCAAGGCCAGACAGAGTGTCCCTGAACACATGCGCGCTCTCATTGCTCGACCGGCCCTCCCAAATCGACGCGCACACCGAAGAACGCCGTGATCCCCTGGGTGTTGAAGCCGAAAACTTCCTCGTAGACTTCGTCGAACAGGTTTTCGACCCGTCCGTAGAGCCTGGTCGTTTCCGTAACCTGGAACGAACCGCCGATGTTCACGAGCGTGTAGTCATTGAGGGTAACGCGCGTCTGCGGTGTGGCAGTGATGAACTCCAAATCCTGCATCTGTCCGTTATAGATGACGTCTACGAAGGCGGTGCCGCGTCCATCTGCGAAAGCGTAGTTCATGTTGACCGCTGCGGCATGGTGCGGCCGTCGCACTTCCTGAAGTCCGGTGGGTTCCTCTGCATCTGTGTAGGTGTAGCTGCCGCGGACAACCACGTCGTCGAACGGTTGAGCCGTCACGGCGACCTCAATGCCTTCTCGAGTGCTCGTGCCGGTGAGATTTGCCGGAGTTGTGAAGAACCCTGCAAATGTCGTAACGATTTCGTCCTTGAGGCGTTCGTTGAAATAGGTGACGTCCACTGTAAGCTGACCGTCGAGCAGCGGTTGTTCGACG
>JAJDDV010000067.1 GCA_029260135.1 Phycisphaerae bacterium
TACTATCTGCACTCACGAACTCACCTGTCGTTGGACCGCAACTCGCCAATCGAGAGGGAGGTCGAGCCGCCGGACAGAGGCAAGGTCATCGCGATTCCGCAGGTCGGCGGGCTTCATCACCGCTACTGCCGCGCGGCCTGAGCGCGCAGGCATACAGGTCGACGGAGGCCTACAGCGGCGGAGGTACGCGCATACACGTCAAACCTGTTGAATTGTGGACTCGAACGCGCTTTCCAATCCAGCCAACAACGGCCTTTCGACTCAGGACCGCGATGCACGAACGTGACCGAAGAGCGCAAACCGGGCCGGATGGCGTTTTTGACAGGGACAGGCGAGAACTCGCGCACGAAAGTCCAGAATGTCGGCGTGAACAGCACGGATGGCATTTCTGCTAGGGACAGGCGAGAACTCGCGCATGAAAGTGCAGAATGTCGCTGCGTATAGCACCGCAGTTAACGTTCACCCAACACTCTCTCTGCCGGAAAAACGCTCGCGCAAAGATCGCTGGTCCAACACACCGAAAGGCGAAAACTGGACCGGATGGCATTATTGCTAGGGACACCCATGCGCCCCCGACCAAACCGCACCAGGCCGAGTCCCAGCATCATCACCCACAGACTGACCATCCCCATCGCCCCACAAGCACCAGCCCCCGCACCGCAACCGCGCGGACCCGTCACCGGATCTACCACCTGATCCGCAGAGCAGCCAGCCTCATCCACCGCCGCGCCCGCCTCCGTCCCAGGACATAGATCCGCCTCGTCGCCAACGCCATCGCCATCGCCGTCACCGGGAACCGGCTGCCCGACCGCCTGATCCGCCGAGCAACCCTCATCGTCGACGGCCATACCCGCGTCCGTATCCCCGCACACGTCGACGCAGTCCGCCACACCATCCTCATCCTCATCCTCGTCCAAACCGTCACATCCACACACACCAGCGTCCGTCTTCATTGCGTTCAGCGGACATTCGTCATCACAGTCAGGCGTTCCGTCCGAGTCGGCGTCATCGTCCGCCTCGCCGCACCCGCACCTACCAGCCTCACTCTTTTGGCCATCGTCCGGACACCTATCGCAATCGTCCCCGACTCCATCGTCGTCCGCATCAGCCTGATCCGCATTCGATCCGCGAGGACAGTTGTCCTCCGCGTCTGTGACCCCATCCCCGTCACGATCCGGACCGTCGTCGCGCGCCCCTTCCCGCTCTCCCACCGCAAAAGAGCTGAAGTGATCCACAATCGCCCAAAACGCTGCGCGCCCGTCCACGCCGATCTCATACCCGCAGTCACCCAATTCACCCGTCGGAGCCGACTCGCCGACATTGCGGCCCACCGGTTCCCACTGCGGTGGTATCGCATCGGTGTTGAGCACGTGCAGCATCACGTCGCCCGTCTCGACTCCCGCTGCCGCTAGCTCATCCGCACTAAACGTAATCCCCACCACCGCGACGAACCCACCCGCCACCGACGGCGTCGTCAACGTCAACCAACGTCCGAGTCCCGTTCCGTTTCCAAAACCGATGACCGTTCCACCGCCAGGCCCGGGATCGCCACCCGGCGTCCCGCTGACACGGTAGATAACGACGATACCCGACGCCGCGCCGGTGACCGAAACCATCGCAAACGCCCGGCCACCTGCGTCACGCAGAGTCCTCTCGAACATACCGGCGCCGTTCGTCACCCCCGATCCCGAAAGGGAATCCGCGGGCGAGAATCCCGCGCCGCCGCCACCGCCCGAGCTTTTGCATCGATCGGAGCTCTCGTTGCAGGTCGTACCGGCCGGACACGGATCGATCCCGCCGCTTACGCAGAAACCGCCGCTGCACGTGTCAGCATCACCATTGCAGAACAACCCGTCATCGCACGCCGTTCCAGCGGCACGGTCATTCCGCTGGCACACACTCGCCCCGTCGCACGTGTCGGGCGCCGTACACGCGCTAACCTCGTCATCACCGCAGGGGGTCCCCACCCCCGCCGCGGTCCAACTACCTTGGTCAAAATGCGTGTCGCAAACCGAACATCCGGTCGTCGAAGACCTGTCGCCGTCGTCGAAACAGGCGCCGTCGATCAGGCACGCATCGGCATCCAACTCATACTCGCAGTACCCACCTGTCGAGTGGCAGTGTTCATCCGTGCAGTCCAGATCATCGTCACAGTCGTCATCGTCGTCGCACAGGCAACGCTCTGTACCCTCGTCGCAGCGATCGCACGGGTCCTTTCCGTCCATGCACGCACCGGCCCGGCATCGTTCAACTCCGTTGCAGTACACGCCGTCGTCGCACGAGGTACCGTCCAAACGGTACCCGTCGGACGGACAATGCGGTGACGATGCCACACACAACTCCGCCACGTCGCACAAACCCACAGCCGCTCGACATTCCATACCCATCGGTGCGAGCAGATCCGACGGACACTCCGACCCCGCTCCCGAGCACGCCTCCGGCCTATCGCAATCACCCACCGCTGCACGACACAGCACGCCAAGAGGCACGAACCCATCCGCGGGGCATGTCGCCGTTACTCCGTCGCAAGACTCCTCGATGTCACAATCACCCGCCCCCGCCCGGCAAACGACGCCCGCCGCTTTCAGATTGTCCAGGCAAACCCCGGCCCCGTCGCAAGTGTCCGCGGCGTTGCACGCCGAATAGTCAGGATCACCGCAAGAACTCCCCACCGGTCGCGCCGACCATTCCGTCACCGCCTGCACGGAGATGCAATACTCACAGTCGTTGGCCGGATTCAGATCCGTCGGATCATAGAATATCCCGCCGATCATGCACCGCCCGGCGTCGCCCACACCGATCGTCACCGTTCCCGTCCCGAAACCACCGTGCAAATCGGTGATCGTGTAGGCGAACCTGTCAAACCCCTCGAAACCGGGCTTCGGTGCAAACGTAAACAAGAGCGGCGACCCGCCTTCCGACGTGATCGTTCCGAATTGCGGTTGACGGACAACGTAAAACTCGACCGCGTCGCCGTCGACGTCGTAGTCGTTCTTCATCAGCGCGAACTGACTGAGGATCAGAGCCGTGGCTTTGCGCGTTGCGAAGAACGGATCATCGAGCGCCACCGGCGCGTCGTTGACCGGCGTCACGAACACATCCAGCGTCGCCGCCGTCGTCATCGCGCCGCCCAGACCGACTCCGCCCAGGTCATCGACGGTCACGCCGATCGTCTCCGGACCGTTGTGGTTCAGGTCAGGAGAATACGTCACTGTCGTTAGCGCCGCATTGATCGCGTCGATCGTTCCCTCGAAACTCATCGCCCGATCCGCAAGACCGCTTCCGGACAAGAAGAACAAATCGTCGACGCGCGACAGCGACAGCACGCCGTGTAGCGCCGAAAGACCGACGCGGACCACCCCAACCGTAGCATTCACATCCAGATCACCGATCGACACGCCGCTGATCACCAGATCCGTGTCCTCATCCACCACCAACCCGCCCGGCGCGACGATCGTTGGCGCGTCATTCACCGCAGCCACCGAAATCGCAATCGTCTTTGCGTCAACGCTCGAACCGCCGAATCCGGTATTGCCCAAGTCGTTGACTTCCGCACCCAGCACGTCGTCTCCGTTGTAGTGTGGATCGCCGTGATAGACCAGCGGGCTCAGTGCATTGTTGATGGCGGCAGCGCTCCCACGGAACGTCATCGTCGCGTTCGCCGTCCCATCGCCCTGCAAGAACGTCAGACCATCCACACCCGCCAGCGTTAGAACACCGTGACCGACGCCCAAAGACAGCTCCAGCTCTCCCGTGCCTTCGTCGACGTCGATGTCAGTCACGCCCACGCCCGACAGTGCCGCCGCCGTGTCTTCCTCGACCGACACCGTACCCGGAATCGACAGCACCGGGGCGTCGTTGATCGCGCGGACATGAACATCCAAGCTCCCCGCCGCCGTCGTCGAAGCCTCATTATCGTTGGAAATCTCGTGTGCAACCGCCGTCACCCTCAACGAGAAATCGGCGTGATCGTGAAGGGGTGGCGTAATCGTCAAACCGACGAGGTCCGCTCCTGGAACCGTCCACCGTCCACCGCCGTCATCCGCGCCAGCCGACAGAACCGCGCCCGCCGGAACCCCGTCCAACACAACCGTCAGAGTCTCCGACCCGTCCACGTCGACAAGCTGCGCGTCGATCGTCAGACCGATCGCCGTGTCCTCGTCACCGCTCGCAGGCCCGATCCCCAACATCGGCGCATCAGCCACCGCGTCGATGGTGATCCTGACAACGGCGCTGGACGAGTTACCGGCATCGTCGTCTACCGAATAGGCGAACATATCTTCACCGCCGAAGTGCTCGTTCGGTGTATACAAGAACATGTCGCTCGATCGCTGATACACGAGCGTACCGTTTCTCGCCCCCCGATACACGAGGATCTTCAGCGGAATCGGCGGACCGAGGTCCGTGTCGTTGTCCAGCACATCGATCACGACAGCCTGGTCCTCATCCGTCACGGCGAAGTCGTCAAGCGCGGTCGGCGGCGTCGTATCGGTAATCGTCACCGCCGTATAACACCCAAACGGCGGATTCACGCCGTCGTCAAGCGTCAGTTCGATCAGACAATCCCTGGGGCATCCGGCGCTGGTATCCAGAATCAGTTCGAACACCGGGTCGGTCGGACTCGATGAAGAACAATCGATGTCCCAGTGAAAGCTCGGATGATGATTGTCGGGACTACTCGATGCCGAACCGTCAATCGTGACGACCGTTTGGGAACCGACGCACTCGATGTGTGCCGGCGCCTCGATGATGCAGGAAAACGCACGAACCTCGAACGCGCCCATGTCGACGATCGGCAGCCCAAGCGCCCCCGCGTTCCCCCGATCCTGCGCCAGACCGTCGTTCGTGCGCCGCTGATTCCCGTCCCGATCCGACGGAAGCGATTCCACGCGGTTCAGGTCACCGTCAATATCAGCCTCATCCAAGGGCAACGCGTCGTTGTCGCCCGCGTCGTTACACGGCGATCCCGCGTCCAATCGTCCTTCGAGGTCGACAAACAGAGGATCTTCATCCGTATTCCCTGCACCCGCATAGACTGTACCATCGCCCGGTACCGCATCCTCCACACAGGTGTAGGTGACATCGAGCGCGCCGCCGTCAAAGCTGAACTGGGTCAAGGCGTCGACTGGTCCGCCGTCGACGTTGCCCCAGAAAACACTGTTGACCACTCTCGCCGTCGTGAGGCCGAAGTCGTCGTGCATCGCCAGCCCCGCGCCGCCCAGCCCTCCATCGTTGACCACTTCGTTCGCCGTCGCCGTACAGTGAACCAAGGCCACATCGCCGTTCTCATTGAACACCGCGCCACCGCCCATTTGAGCGACGTTGTTCGTCAGCACCGTGTTGGTCAACGTTGTCAAGCTCTCACGATTGAACAACGCGCCGCCGCGATCCGCGACGTTGCCCGTCAGAGTTGTACTCACCAGCGTGCAAAGACTCTGCGCGCAGTGAACGCCGCCGCCGGTGAGCCCGGTATTGCCGGCAAAACTGCTCTGGCTGATCGCCACCTCCGAACTCGAAACGTACATCGCGCCGCCGTCGCCCAGCGCCGCGTTCCCCGTGAACCGACAGTCACGAACAACAAGCGAAGCCGCACCGCTGACATACATCGCGCCGCCTCGTCCGGAAGCGCTGAAAGGACTCGCATCGCTGGCGCTTCCGCCGGTGAGGATCAGCCCGTCGACCGTCGCCCCCTGAGCAAGACCCGTCGCTGTGAGAATCGTGAAGCTGTTGTCCGCGACATCCGTCGGGTCCCCGATCTCGCCGCTCAGCATCGTTGGATAGAGCAGCGAGTCGCGCTCATCCGGATCCGCAGCCCACACGCCCGCGTAACCACCCAGCAGCGTTACGCCGTCCAGAAGCACGAACGTTGCACTGCGGTCCGCTCCCGCCGTCGGTCTATACGTCCCCTGGGCGATGTGAATGCGATCCCCGAACCTCGATACCCCCAGCGCCTCCTGAAGGCTCCCCACCGCCTCGCCCCAGCTCAGACCGCTTCCGCCCGGCGCCGAGTCGTCGTCAACGTAACGGTCGACCGCCAGACCCGACGAAGTGACAGCGCCCAGCCACAGACCCGACCACAATAACGTGCGAGCGCCGGAAACAAACCGTGAGCCGCCGATGACCATACCCTGTTCTCCTTCTTGGCCCGGCTGTCGTTGAACGACAATACCGCCGAAGCCGTCGTCACCCCTCCCTGGAATTCGTCGTTGACATCCTTGTCACGCAACACGGACCCGTCGAAAACGCGGGTCAACGCGCCGCGGTTCCAAAACGTCGCTGGAAGGTGCGCACATCTTCCAGGTCGACGTCGCGATCCGCACTCGTGTCGAAGACGTTCAGGCACATCGCCGCCGTGGCGCCACCCGGTGGGGAAGGAAGATCGTCCGGACCGAACAGACATTGCGCCAGCACGGCATAGTCCGCATCGTCGATCACACCGTCGCCATTCGAATCGGCGCCGCCCGCCGCCTGGTTCTCGTATGCGCCGGCGTCAACGATCTCCTGGACAATGCGCGAGTGGCCGTCCAGATCGACTTCCACGTCGAGCGGCAGCGCGGTGTTGTCGCCCACGCCGATACACGGCGAGCCCAGCGATAAGCGATAGTCGCCCGACGAAGGTTCGACAAAAAGAGGATCCTCGGAAACGACTCCCGCTCCGGCAAACCCGCCTTGCACGCAGCTGTGACCGATCGTCGCACCGCCGCTCACCGCGCCGGCCCCATTCAACCAGATGACACTGTTGGTCACCGTTGGCAGACTCGACTCGAGACTGCGCACGCCGTATCCCTCATGACCGACAATCGTACAGTTGATCAGCTCCGTGTGACTCGAAGCGCGATCCAAAACGGCGTCTTTTTCATTGCCCCAAAGGAGACAGTTGACTAGCGTCGTCGAGCTGCCGTCTTGGCTGCGAAGACCTCCCGCGGTCGTACCCGCCCGATTGCCTTCAATCACGCAGTCAATCAACGTCGGCGCCGCCGTCAAGTTATAAATGCCGCCCCCGTCACCTAGCGCGGTGTTGCCCTGGAGCACGCAACGCTCCAGCCTCGGCGCAGCGCCGTCTGAAGCGTAGAGACCCGCCCCGCGGGTAGCCACGTTGCCCGTCAACGTGCAGGAACGCACCGTCGGTGATCCGCCGGCGATCCACAACCCGCCGCCGATACCGTTCGTGCCGAACGCCGCATCGGCCTGGCCGCCGTAGAGAGTGAACCCGTCGAGTACCGCATCGGGCGACGCCCCCGTGCCCACTACCACGTGATACGCGTTGTCACTTCGATTTCCATAACCCGGCTGATCGTCACCCTTCAGGTCGCCGCTGAGAATCGTCGGATTCGTCTCGGCGTGTCGCTCATCCAGCGCCTCCTCCGTTCCCGCGAATCCGCCGTACAAAGTAACGCCGTCCGCAAGAAGGAAACGCGCCGAGCGAGGATCGCCCGACTGCGTGCGAAGTGTCGGCCGATACGTTCCACCCGCGACCCACACCTCACGCGTCGTGCCACCGCTCCCCGCAGCCACGCACGTCGCCAGCTCCAAACCGCGCAGCGCACTCGTCCAGCTCGATCCGTCGCCTCCTTCCGCCGCGTCGTCTCGAACGAACATGACGTCGCGCGGTAGTGGCGTCGCGAACTCGTACGCGCCCATATCGACGAACGGGGCAGCCCCCGCACCGAGGTCCGTTGCGCAGACGTTGTCCAGACGTCGCGCCCCTCCGTCGTGATCGTTTGGTGGAAGCGCTTGAACACCGTCGTTGAAGAACGGGTCAATATCGACGTCACTATTGCCCGCGTCGTTGCACGCTGACGCCACCGTCAAATGAACGTCGCCGAAATCGTCGTTCGCGCCCTCGTCGACGCTGGGTGTCCGCGGGTTGTCACCCCATCGATCACCGCCGTGGTGAGGTGTTCGAACGAAGAACGGGTCGACGTCGATGTTCCCGCCGCCCCCGCCCCCGGTCAGCCCCTGCACACAGCTGCTGTTGAGTTGGAGCGTAATCCCCGGGCGATCAACCTGTTGCGGCTCGAGCGCCGTCGCGCCCGCCGCGGTGTTACCCCACAGAATCGAATTCGCAATCGTCACAGTGTTGTTGTTGCCGCTGCCCGCGAAGCTGCCGATCCCGCCGCCCGTCCCGGCGCTGACGTCGTTTCCTGCCAGCGTGCAGTTCGTCATCATCAGGGTCGTGGCGCTTTGATTGTAAATCGCGCCACCACCCGTGATCGCTACGTTGCCCGTGAAGACGCCGTTGACCAGCAGAGGCCTCGAGTGATTGTCGTTATGAATCGCGCCGCCGTTCCGCGCACCGTTCCCGTGAAACGAGCAGCCCACTACCTGCGGACTGCTGTTGACGTTCGCCACCGCGCCGCCCAGGTCGGCGGAGTTGCCCCCAAAGGTCGAACGGAGTATGTCAACCGACTGACACACTCCGCCGAGGCAGTCCCCGTCCTCAAAACACCCTTCCCCGTCGCTGGGGCCGCCGGCGCAGGTTTGGCCGCCGGTATTGGAGAGGAAGACCGCGCCGCCGCGATGGCCGGTACCCGTTCCCGGCGCGCTGTTGGCGGCAAACGTGCAACCGATGACCCGCAGCCGGGGGGAATCGCTGAAAATGGCGCCGCCGTTGCCCTCCGAAGCTGCATTTTCTGTCAACACCGTGTCACTTATCGTCGGTGCCCCGCCCGTAATATGCACGCCCCCACCACCCGAAACGGCGTGATTATCGGTCAACGTACAGTTGGCAACGGTGGTTCGGGCGTTTCGCAGAAGAATGCCACCGCCGTGGCCGTTTTCGGCGATTCCCGTCGCCTGGCCGCGGGTGATGGTGAGGCCGTCGAGTCTGGATGCACCGAGTGTGTCACGGCATGTTACGACATGGTAGGCATTGTCGTCGGCGAAGTCTGACACGCCGATGTCACCACTGAGCACGGTCGGTGGTGTGGCTGGTGCACGATGTCTTGAGGAGGATTCCGTTCCGTCGAAACCGCCCGTCACGGATACGCCATCGGGGATGACGAAGGAGGCTGATCGCGGGTCGGCAGGGTCTGATCGCTGGGTGGGTGTGTAGGTTCCGCCTTTGAGCCAGATTTCATTGACGAATGATCCAGCGCACTCTCTAGCGGCGAGTGCCGCTCCGAGTCCACCCATGGCATTCGACCAGTTTGATCCGTCGGCGGCGCCGGCGGGGAGGGTGTCGACGTGGAGGCGGGAGGTGATCACGGCCAGGTTGCTGACCGTTCCATCGCGACAGGTCCCCAGGTTGAGTTCGCGAATCTGACCTGTTTCGGTGATGACGGTAACGGCCATCAGCGTTTTGGCGGGCGTGCACATGCCGCTTTCCTCGGGCGTCGGTCCGGCGCAATCGGCGTCAGTTTGGCAGGCGGCTGCGTCGTTGGGGCCTGTCACGCATGTTTTTTGTTGATCGTTGAGGGCATAGATGTTGACGGTGTTTCCGACGCGGGCGGCGTGGGCGTTATCGGGTTCGTCGAGGACAGATGCCTCCATCTTCATGCGGAGCACATAGTGATTGCACTCATCGAGGATGCCGTCCTGATCGACGTCGGATGCACCTTCGGCGATCTCCCTGGCGTCGGGCAGGCCGTTCTGATTGCAGTCATTGAGGTCGATGGCGCCGAAGTCGAAGCGGCCGACTTCGTTTCCGGAGTCGGCGTGTTGGGCGACGAGGGCGATTTGGTTTCCGGCGACGACCGGTTGCCCGTCGAGTCTGACTCGACCGTGGAGTCGAACGTCGGGCTCGGGGATCCCCGCCCAGGAGGGCGCGGTCAGGGCTGCGGTCAGCGCTACGGTTACGGTACGTATGCAGACGCTCATATCTTCTGCTCCGATCGTCGTTACGACCTATCCATTCGGACGGATTTCGCCGTCGCGGGCGTTCCTGGGTATCGATTGATGCCGCTCTGTGGGTAGGCCACGTTGACGGGGAGCGGGACGAATTCCTCGGGCTCGTCGATTTCTTTGGTCACGTCAAGCTCTTGTGGTAGCTGCGGCGCATCGCTCGCTACGGCGGTGCCGATGGTGCAGCCTGAGTATCCATAGCTGTTGAGGATCAACTTGATGTCTGTGACGCCGGGAACGTCATTGAGCCCGTTAATGAAGACGTCGATGCCGTCTTGGGGGTCGAGGCCTTCGAGTGCGATGCCGGGGATGATCATCGTCCAGCCCGTGTTCCACACGGAACGACCGGTGAGCATGAAGCTGAGGTCCTGGTCGGTTCCGTCGGCGAGTGGTCTTGCGGGGATCGTTGGGTAGAGGCGTCGTTGGATAAAGGCCTCCGCGCCTCCTGCGACACCGTCCCAGGGCATCCATCCTGATGTACTGAAATCACTTTCGCCGATGGGGAGTGGTATGGGTAGGGTCTGGTCGATCAGGTTCCAGTTTCTAATTCTGGGGAAGGTACACGAGGGAACGCGCATGATGTCGGCGCCGGTTGGGAGCAGGTAGCATTCGACCTGGTTGTTGAGCGGTCCGCCGGGGAAGTCTTCGAATCTGAGTCCGACGCTGTGCAGCTTGATGGCGAAGTACGTGGTGGGATAAAGCTCGTCGCCGGCGGACGGCCAACCGAAGACGTTGCGACCTGCGGTGATGTCGGTCTTGAACCTAAGCACGATACCGGGGGTGGGGCCTTCGGCGCCGAGCGGTAGGGCGAACTGGCGGTACTCGGGAATCTGATTGATGTCGGCGACGACAGCGTCGTTGAGCACTTGCTGCCACGAGTTATCGAATGCCGGGGTGTTTGGGATTCTGTAGTTTTCCCACCTCAGGCTGAAGACGCGTTGGAGTTCGGCGGCATCGTTGTTGAAACCGAGTTGTGTTCGCAGGACGGTGAAGTTATCGAGCAGATCTGCGAGTGATCCGGCAAGTCCTGCCCCGGGCAGCGGGATGAACCTGTCGAAGGATTCATGAAGCTGACCGAGGACGCGTTGCTTGGTGATGTCGGTGAGGAAACGCTGCCCGGCGGTGGTGTCTGTACCGAGTAGTGCGGTTTCGTAGTCGTAGGCCTTTGCGGCCAGGTAAGCGTAGCTTGCGGCGAGATCGAACTGTGCCCGGTATTTTTGGAGTGCGTCGTTTCGGAAGATTCTAAAGGCCATGTCCTGGTAGCGGTATTGGCTGACCTTACGCGCGCTGCGTTGTCTGTACGCCGTTCGCTGATCGAGTACTCTGAGGCCCTTTCCCAGTGTACTTCGATATTTGCCGGAGGCGGCGTCGACTGCTTCGAGCAGTGTGAGCGCTTCTATTTCGATGGCGTAAAGCCCGGCGATGAGGTTCTGCAGGGTGCGGATTTCGTTACCTTCGAGGAGGTCTCCGTCGAGAGTTTCGATGGCGATTTCGCCGCCGCGATTGGCGGCGTCGACGGCGAACTTGGAGAGTCGGCTGACACCATCAGCGACTTCGGCGCCTATTTCGAATCCGGCCTTGACGGCCGAAGCGCCTGCCTTCATGGTTCCGGAGATAATCTGTCCGGGCGCGTTGGTGCCGTTTGCGAGTCCTACGGTGAGGTGGATCTTGGAGGCTTCGGCGGCACCGTCGAGTGCGCCTCGTGCGGCTTGTCCGGCGAGCCTGAGTCCGCCGGCGACCTGGTCGGCAATGCCGATGACTGCCTCCAGCGCGGTAACAGTAGCCCCGACGCCAATCCGGACTTTGAGCTTACTGGCTTCGATGTCTTTGGTTTGACGAACTTGTTTGACTTGCAGACCGATGGCGACGAGTTGCTGTTCGTAACGTGCGACGGCACCGAGGTATTGACCAAGTGCTTGCAGCAGCTCCGAGCGTCCGAGCTGTATTTCTCCGGGCTCGATTCGACGTGACCATCCGTCGGGTTTGATCAGGCCGAACCCGTCGGTTGAGAGGTTGAAATCGACGGTGATTTCGCCGACGCACACGGAGCCGTCGACGACGGAGGTACGCTCGGTGCAGGTGTCATCGATCAGTGCCGCTTCGGAGGCGTTTGTTGCGATCTCCGTCCAGGGGAACGAGCGTTGAAAGACAACGGCGTTTCCGCTGAGGTTAACACCGTCCTGCCTGAGTAGGGCGGAGGGTTCGACGTAGTCGAAGTGGAGCAGGTCGGGACCGTCGTAGTCGGCGGGGTAGGCACCGCCGGGTCCGATATCTTCAGGGTAGGGTCTTCCGAAGGTTTCGATGAGGCGAGACGTGAAGTCGACTTCGGTCTCGCCCACGAGTGCGTCGAATTCTTCGGCGGCGTCTTGGACGGATCGGAGCCGTTGATCGTTCTGGTTAGCGTATTCGTAGACGCGAACGGCGCTGCTGAGGGCTCTGACGGCACGTTCGAATATTTGATCGAAGTGGGTCATTCCTTCTTCGATGGCACCGGGGTTGAGTCCGAAGGGCACGACATTGTTGGCGAGGCCCAGGGGGTTGAGGTCGGCGTCGGCGTTGTCGAGCGTGGTTTGGATTTCGTCGAAGGCGGTCGCGATTTCGGCGATATCGGCGACCGTGGTTCGGTCGACTTTTTGAATTGACCCTTCGTCGTGCTGGTCATCGTCGTCGTCGAGTAGTGAGTTGAGGATAACCCAATCGAGGTAGGCGGCCTGGCCAGCGCGCCGCGACCAGTCTGCGACTCCCCATCGTCGTTGAGGATCGCTGTCCGGGTATCCGTTCTTCTGCTCTGGCTTGGCGGAGTAGAGTTGTCGAAAGGTCATGTTGGTGATGGCAGCGCCGGTTCGGGCTTTGGCAGCGGCGGCAGCGGCGAACTTGCGTTCATACTCGAACGTTACGGGCACGGCTTGTCCGGCGATGTTTACTGCTTCTGTTGAGACGACCCAGTTGAAGAAACTGGACGTGAGGAGTTTGTAGAACTCTTTGGTGGCGGTGAGGTAATGGCCCCAGGCGTCACCGTGGCCCTGCGGGTATCGGATCATGGCGCCGTCTTCCCCGGTGGTGTCGATAACGGCGGTGACCTGGTAGTTGTTTGCATAGGCGATTTGTCCGTCGGTACTGGTGAAGTTCCATGGCAGTCGGTTGTAAACTGTAGCGGCGATTCCGCCGGTTGTCGGATCGACGTCTAGGTCACGAATCTGGTCGATTCCTCTGAGTAGCGATAGTTCTTCGGCGAGGAGGTCGGGGAGTTGTCCTTGGAAGCAGAAGATGGACTCGGGCGCACCGGGGGCGGGGTTCTCGCCGCCGGCGGGGAAGAGTCCGATGGTCGGGTCGAGTGCGTCGGCGAAGGCCTCGTTTCCGAGGAGCATGTAGAGGTCGGAGATCTTCGATGCTGCGAGAAGTAATGCGAGGTTCGCGGCATCGGGAGTTTCGGTGAGCCCTGCGCCGCCAAGGAATTGTCTCGCGCGTGCGAGAACGGTGGCGTAGGTTTCGATCAAACCGAGGGCGTTGATGTTGTCTGGGTTACAGTTGAGTGCCACGGGACCTTCATAGCGGATACCCGCCTGGCGGATCATGTTGACATAGGTGGCGATTTCGGTGGTGTGGAATTCTTCGATGCGCTGGTCGAAGGCGTTGAACTTTCGGACGACTCGCTTGATCCAGCCCTCGGAGAGTGCCGGCTTGGTCCAGTCACTGACGGCGGTGGTGTTGAGTTCGGGCGCTTGGTCGCTGAGGAAGGTGGGCCAATCGGTTGGGCAAGCGGGCTCGACGGAGCCACCACAAGTGCATGCGGCGTAGCCGCGATGCCGCACGCGCCACCAGGAGTCGATGAGGGTGTAGACGGGATCGAGGTTGCCGTTGAGAACGACCTCTCGCGCGCCGAGTCCTGAAGCGGAGTAGGTGGTCCAGGTTGCGAGGTCGGGGTTGTGCCCATGGTCGAGTGGGTTGTAGTCGATGGAGACCTGCCACTCGTAGGAGAGGCCTTGGGGTTCGCCTCCGGCGTCGCCGGATTGCTGGAGGACGAGTGCTTCGCTGAAAGGGCAGTCGGCTTCGATGACGTTGATTCGGCCGGTCTCGGGACCACACAGGACGTTCCAAACTTCCACGGCGACAACGGCGCCTTCATTTTCGCAGTAGCCTTCGTTTTGGAAGGCGACGGTGATCCACCCTGGTTTGGCGGAAGCGCCGGCGAGGGATACAGCGTGTGGTCGTTCCTGTGTGTTCAGTCGGCAGACGCCGGGTGGGCACATGTCGATGCAGTCTCCGCCGGCGCAGACAAATTCGCATTGGCCCCCGCCCGCGCAGTTCCTGATGGACGTGCAGGCGTCTCCGTCGTTGTTTCCGCCCACGCATATCTTCGGACAGGACTGGCCTTCCAGCGTGCCGCCGATGCAAACCGGGTCGCAGCTTGCCGGGCAGTCGTTACTGTAGGTGCAGGCTTTTCCGTCGTTGGCGCCACCGAGGCAGCGCAGTCCTAGTTGCTCGCGGGAGAGTCGGTAGAGGTCGTCGACGGCGACGCAGAATGTTTCGGCGTCTGTCTTGATATTCCCGGATGCATCGTAGCAGTCGATTTCTCTGAGGCCGCCCATACTCAGGAAGAAGGACCGGTCTCTTTGGGTCATGATCCCGACGAAGAGCAGTCGCTCGGAAAGGAAGTCTGGGCACTTGGCTTGTTCGTGTAGCTTCAGTGGTGAACCGGCGGTTACGTATTCGATACGGGCGGGGACTTTGAATCCACCGCCGGAGAACTCACCGCCGCCGAGGTGTGGCGGGAGTTTCGCGAAGTTAAGCTGCGAGAGAACGAGTTCGTTTGGGAAGAAGACGGCGGAGCATTCTAGGGGATCGATGACGACGGCATTGACGCTGTCGTGGAGGAACTTGACGGTTCCGCACTGATCTTTGACGCCGTGTGCGACGGTTTGTCCGATGGTGACGGGTCTGGCGCAGTTTTCGTCACCGCCCTCCCAGTTGCAGGTGGGGGGGACGTCTGGCCAGGTGGGAGTGTATCGGATGGGCGTGGGGTAGCCGGTACCGAAGTCTCGCCAGGGGTCGCAAGTACCGTAGATGCCGTTGGTATCGTCTCCGACCCAGTTTTCCCAGAGGTAGATCTGGCTGGAGCTTTCGTTTCCTTCTGGGAAATCGCCACTCCGTCCGTCGTCGTAGTCTTCGACGGCCCAGACGAGTCCGGTTCGGTCGGTCCAAAGTGCGGTGCTGTTATACCCGGGCGCGTCGGAGATGTAGGTCAATGGGCGGTAGAACTCGTCAACGCAGAGCTGGGAGAAGTAGTTGACTGGATAGAGGGGTGGCGAGATGGGGGCTCCGGCGTAGACGACATTGTCGGGGTTGACGTCCTGGAAGTCGTCGTAGACGAAGCAATCGAAGGTGCCATCATCGTATCCTGGCCAGGCGCAGACGGGGTCGGACTGGGAAGCGATGACCTCGTGGGCGCTCATGTTCCATTTGGTGACTTGTGCGGCGTCTTGTGGGTCGGCGGGTTCCACGGGGTAGTAGACGAGGGCGTAGGGATCTTCGCCGAGGTTCCAGGGATCGTCGTCGCGAACGGCGAAGGCCTTGAGGGCGCTATCACTTGCGGGGATGAGCTGGGCGTGTTCGTCGTTCGGGTTCCAGCCGATCATGGTCGTCTTGTCGGTGTAGCGCGCGGCGTGAATGCCTTTGCTGTAGACGTTGGCCAGCTCGGGGTAGCCGTTGCTGGGTCCACAGCCGGGGCCTGGGCAGAAGGCGCCGTTTCGGTCTTCGATGATGATCTGGTTGGTGGACGCGGGCCAATCGAGTTGATAGCGAATGACCTTGTGTGGCCAATAGACACCCTCGGAGAAGTCGCCGCTGCTTACGCCTGCGCCGGTGGCGGGGCGTGCGGGTTTGAAGTACCAGACTTCGAGCTGCCCGTCGGAGGGGGAGGGGTACATGGCGGTTCGGTTGACGGGGATGATCTGGCCTGTGGCTAGGTCGCCGTCGTAGAAGTCGGCGGCGTAGGGGATTCCGGTGTGGAGGTATCCGTAGGGGTAGATGGGGGTGTCGTTGTCGTGTTGTGTGGGTTGTTCGATGGGCGCTGCGATGTCCCAGGTTGTCGGCGCGCCGTCATAGACGGGTTGTCCTGCGTTGGGGTATCCGGGGTCGGTGCTTGTGTCCCATTTGTCGTAGGTGGCGACTACGTCGAAGGATACAATGTCGCCACACTTCGCGCCGATTTCGTCAGACAAGGATTCGAAGCGGATGACGCTGTAGCCGGTATCTTGTGCGGCGAAGGATGTCTTGAGGTCTTCGCCTGGTGGGTTGTAGGCCAGGACGCCGCTCCCGTCGAACGCTTCCTGATAGACGCGGTAGGCCTTGCAGTAACGCTGGTCCTCTTCTGTTTGCATCTGAACGGTTGGGACGGACGCGGGGTCGTTTTCGTCGATGACGTTGATCTGTGGGTCGGTGGGCCAACCGGCGGAGTGTTTGGTGATTTCGACGGGCCAGCATGTTTCGAGGTCGACCTGTGCGTTTGCGGAGCGGCGGTACCATGCGATCTGCAGCCGTGATGCGATGTCTGACGGGCGAATCGGCCAGATGTCGGTGGTGTTGAAGATCTCGGTGCTGGAGAGGATGGAGCGAGGCCAGGCGATGGGATAGCCGTCTATTTCGTTCTTGATGAACTTCGTACCGCAGACGTCGTCGCTTTCGGTGGGCGGGGTGATTCTGCGCCCGACGAGCGCGGGGTCGTTGGGGATGAAGCCGCGGAAGGTGAGGGAGAGGACTTCGAAGCCGACGGTAGGGTTGAACGGGGGCGCACCGTCGGTGTATTGGAGGACGACTTTTCCTGTTGGCGCGCCGTCGCGGACCTGGATCAGCCCGGAGATGACCTTGATGTCTTTGTCGTTGAGGTTACCCGGCTCGGAGTTCTCCTTGATCCAGGCGTTGTATCGTATGACGGTTTGGTAGGTAGGGCTTGCGCTTACAAAGGCCGCGCTGCCGGAGCCGAGCAGCGCATCCATGAAGTAGCTGACCTCGAAGACGTTACGTTCGTTAGCGGCGGAGGATAGGACGGGGTAGTTGCCTTGAGCGATCGGGTTTCCGGCGTTGTTTTGCCAGCTCATGGTGAGGAGGCCGTCTTCAATGGCGTACCAACGGTCGTCGCCGGGATAGTAGAAGGCCTTTGGCGATTCGCAGTGCTTGTCTTCGGAGCAGGGATCGCCGGTTGGTTGACCGTTCTCCACGCATTCGCCGGCTTGACAGGTGCTAGTGACGACAACGGCGGAGTTTTCCAGGTCGATGGTGCAGTCGGCATCGACGGAGCAGGTTGCGATGGGTGTGATGAATGTGCTGCACTGTTCATCGAGCGGATCGCAGGCGCAGGTGTTTGTTTGGCAGGTGAGGGTCGGCGGGTGGACGGCGCTTGCGAGGTGCAGGCCGCCGGTGATGGTGGATTCGGTTTCGTAGGCTCCCATGTCGACGATTTCGGGGTGTTCGGCGGAGGGCGCGCCACGGTTTGGGGCGATGGGATCGTCCATGAAGCGGGCGAGGCCTGCCAGGTCGAGGGGTGTGGGTTCGGCGGTGTCGCCGTCGCCGTCGAGGTCGAAGGTGTCCGGTGGGACGGCGGCGTTGTTTCCGGAGTCGACGCTGGGGGAGCCGTTTTTGAGGCGGAAGTTGTCGTCTTGGTTACCGGGGATGTCGTCGAGGCCGTCGGGGTCGACGAAGCGTGGGTCGGTGTTGATGTTTCCGAACCCGGGGAAACCTCCTTCGACGTTGGAGAAGGTCGCGCCGGCGGGCGCCTGGATTTGTGGATCGTTCGGGGCGGAGTTACCCCAGACGATGCAGTTTGTCAGGTCGGCGTAGGCGACGCCGCCGCCGTATTGTGCTGCGTTGTTGACGATGGTCGAGTTGACGAGGTGGACGCCGGCTTCGGGGCTGGAAATGCCGCCGCCGTCTGAGCCGGCCGAGTTTGCATTGAAGAGGCAGTTGGTGAGTGAGGCGTCGCTGTAAATGACGTACATGCCGCCGCCGCGCGACACGGCGGTATTGTTGATGAAACGGCAGTTGACGAGTATTGCGCTGTCAAAGTCTACGTGCACGCCACCGCCGTCGCCGCCGGCGGAGTTGTTGAGGAAGTCGCAATTGATCAGGGTCGCGGGTCCGCTGCTGTAGAATGCGGCGCCATCCCAGGGTGTGCTGTTTCCCACAAACCGGCAGTTTCGGAGCACTGCGCTGGTGTCGACGTCGCCGAAAGCGGACGGAGCGTTCTCCACGGCGCGGGCTTTGTTGTCTTTGAACAGGCAGTCGGTCAGCTGCACGTGGCCGTAGTTGAAGAGGGCGGAGGCTTCGCGGTGCTCCGTGAACGTGCAGTCGGTGATGGTGGCGTTGGAGTTTTGTCTCATGACGACGCCGCCGCGGTTGTGGTCGAAGGTGGTCTCGGTGAGGGTGAGGTCGAGTCCGCTGAAGTTCAGGGCCCCTGATGCGTCGGTGTAGTTGCCTTGGATGAGTGAGTTGGTGACGGTTGCGAATCCACCGCCTCCCAGGATGATTCCGCCGCCGGCATCCTGCCCCCAGTTGTTCAAGATCTTGCAGTTGGCGATGTTGACGTTGACCTGGTCCCAGGTGGAGATGCCGCCGGATCGCTTCGCGCCGGTGACGGTGAAACCGTCGATCGTGATGGTGGGGCCAGGTGCGTCGGCGCCGGGAGCCCGGAATGAGACGATGCCGTCGCTGTTTTCGCCGCCGCCGTTGCTGTTCCACCACGGACGGAAGTCGTATTCCTCGATACTGGTGCCCCCGCCTCGGTTGAACGGTTCGCAGCCCGGGCGTACGGTCGGTCCGAGGCACTGGATGAAGTCGAGGAGGGTGTGTGGGCCGTCGTTTTCGGCGAGGTCGCCAGTGAGGGTGGCGGTGTAGAGATCGACGTCTCGTTGGTCTTCGTTTCCGGGGGCGGCGAGTCCTGCGTAACCGCCGATGAGGGAGATGCCTTCGAGGAGTTCGAATGAACGGTTGTCGTTGCCGGAGCCGGTTGGGTTGGCGGCGTCTTCATCGGGTCGATAGATGCCGCCTGCGACTCGGATTTCGTCTTGTGTGCCTGCTGCGGCGAGGGCGTCTTGGACGTGCTTGAAGGCGGTGGTCCAGGAGAGTCCGTCGCCGCCGGGTGGGGCGTCGTCATCGACGTACCAGTTGGAAGCGGGCTGGGCCGCGTCGCTGGGGGTGTGAGCGACTGCACGGTTGCTGGTTGGGCGTGTGGATCTGTCGGCGGGTCGTTCGGCGCGTTGGGCGCCGGTGGTTGCGACCACGATTGCAGACAAAGCGAGAAAAGCGCCGAGGTGTTTCATCAGTCTAGTCCTTCCGAACGCGTTCCGGGTAGAGGACGATCGGTTTGAGTCAACGCTAAAGAGTCTTTCGGTCATGACTTCTTCTCCAACCTCAGTTGCCGGCAACATCGTTGAGCGTGCCGATGTCGGAAACGCGGTTGAGTTGGAAGGTGCCTCCGGCTTGCGTCGTGTAGCGTCTCTGATCTTCACATCCACAATGCCGGTCGTCGTAGCACGCCTGGCCGTCGCCGGCGCCGCCGACGCACTGGTTTGAGTTGGTGTCGCACACGCAGGTTGGCGGTGGGCAGGCGCAATCGATGTCGTCGGTACAAGTGGATCCATCGTTGGTTGCGCCGCCCGCACATACGCCGCTCGGGTCGCAGCCGCAGGGCGACGCGGGTCGTGCCGTGATCGTGACGGTTTCCAGGTATTCGCCCGACAGTGCATTGAACCCGAACGAGGCAGGGTCGTCCGCCGGGGTTGGTTGAGCGCCGAAGGTGAACTGCATGATTCGCGTGATCTTGAGGCACTCGCCGGCGTTGTCGCAGTCGTGGTCGGGATGGTAGGAATGGCGGAACGGATTCAGTGGGGCGTTGGGTTCCAGTACGATGACGGCGGTCAGGGTGGCGTCGGGTTCGCCGAATCCGCCGGCGAGGTTCATGACGAGGTCGGTGTCGTCGTTGAACGCATACCCCGCGGTGCTGATTCGAGGTGCAAAAGGCTGACCGCTCCGCGTGTGGGGTGGTTCGAGCTGGTCACAGTCTACGCACGCGGGTGTCGCCAGGACGTGTATTCCATCGGAACCGCCCGGCTCGGTCGGCTCGAACAGCATCGTGACTTCCGTGAGGAGTGTCGTTGTAGCGTCGTCCGCTTGGTGAATGATGACGGGGATAGTGAATGCCGAGGACGTTGGCCGCAGGGTGGCGATGTCTCTGTCGAGCGATGGAGCCAGATCGGGGTCGGGGCACTGGCAGACGCTGGGATCGCTGCTGCAGGGAAGCTCGTCATTGACAGCATCGGGTGTATTTTGACAGAAGCCGTTCTCGCAGCCGCAACTGACGACCTCGGGGTTGGTCCAGGTTTCTGCATCGGCGGTCGTCCATGCGACCTTGTTGACGGAGACCTCGCCGATCCAAAGTCCGTTCGCAGGCGTCAAAGAGGCAACAGCGACCGCGCCATGTGGGTTGCCGTTGTTGGTTCCCGCGGCGGTCACCTCGGCGGTGACAGGGATCAGGCGACGGAAGCCCATTCCGTCACGGAGGGTCAAAAGGCCCTGATAGCTGGATGCGATCCCGTCATCAGATTCGGTGAGTGTTGCCACAGCGCCGGTGGCGAGTCGGTCGACGCCGAGTGTGACGGTGTGGGAAGATCCGACGGCTCCGAGCGGGCTAAAGGTGTCGCTATAGGGTGTCTGTGAGAATGCGGTCCACTGGAAGAGTCCACCGACGGGTGCTTCGGGAACAACTTTTTGCCAGAGCACGGGGACGTCCCCGGCTTTTTGTGGGAGGCTCTCGTCATCGACAGGAACGGACCCGGAGGGGATGTAGTTAATGGAGACGCCGCGTTCGCTCGCGGTTCGGTTCTCGATGGTGAGGGCATGTTCGTTTTGCATTCGTCCGAAGTCGATTCCGACGAGGGAGGCGATGTCGATGTCCAGCGGGCCGTCGTAGTCGGACGTTGCGGACGCTTTGATCCAATAGGCCGAGCCGGAGTTTGCCGGCGTGGACGTTGGGTCGGCGAGTTCGCTCAGCGTACCAGTCGCGTTTCGGATGAAGACCCTCGCGCCGGCGAGCGCGGGGGCCGGTTCGAGGTATTTTCCGATTGTCGGTGGATCGACGGGATCCACGTGAAAGCCCACGAGATTGTATCCACTCTGCCAGGATTGGATCGTCGGTGAAGGTTTACCGACAACGGTTAGCGTGGTGGGCTGCGTAACCTTGATGAAGTACGCGCTGTTTCCGGGTATGATGCGAAGGTCGTGAGCGGGTCGGTTGGGCGAGTCGATCGGCACCCAGACGCGCCACCGGTCGTTTTCCGTCGGGGTGCAGTTAGTGTCGTTCGGGCCGACGCAATCCTGGGGAACTGCCTGGGCCAGTGGGGGTTTATCCCGCATCCACACCATGGATATTGGGAGTTCGCCGAAGAGGTCGTCCGCGTCGGCCGTGGCGGGATCGACTTCGAGAAACACGGTGTTCCAACCAGGTTTCAATTCAAAGGACTGTTCGATCCACTGTCCGAAACCGGTTGTCGTGAGTAGCCCGCAGAGTATTGCGGTTCCACACGAGACTCGTACGGCATTGACCATCACTTGACTTCCTGAAATCCGAGGGTTGGTTTGCGGCGTTCTATTGCGCTCGCTCCTGCGTGACGCCGGCGCAGATCCGCCATCACGCGCTGTTGCTGAATAAAAGGGGGACTGAATACCGATTGCGCAAGGGCGTTGAAATGCACTAGTGCATCGCCACGCCTAAATATTCGGGTATAGGCGTTTCAGTTTGATCCGAGCATCGGCTGTCGTAAATCGCCAGTTCACCTTGGCTTGGTCGGCGTTACGTTGAGCCTCCCAAGTAGCGACCTCTCTGGTCAGC
>JAJDDV010000068.1 GCA_029260135.1 Phycisphaerae bacterium
CCCAATCGTCGAAGTGGGCGCTATGGACGCAGGGCACGCAGCTTCGTGGCGCAAACATCTATCAGGCACTCGTCTATCCCGAGCTGGACGGCCTCGAATTCAAAGGCTCCGGACCCGTCGGACCGCCCTACATCCAGGAAGACTTCCACGCCCTCGCACAGCTCGGCGCCAACTATGTCAACATCTCCCACCCCGGCCTCTTCACCGAGGATCCGCCTTACGAGCCGGACGCCGGCGTGGTGGAGAATCTGGATCGCCTACTCGCCATGATCGAGCAGGCCGACCTGTTCGCGGTAATCTCGTTTCGAACGGGACCGGGTCGCAGCGAATTTTGGAACTTCCTCGGCGAGGACCGAGTCTCCGATCCCATCGGCGGCTGGTTCCATCCGAACCTCTTCAACCACAACGTCTGGACCGACCCTAACGCCCAAACCGCTTGGGCAGACATGTGGCGATACACCGCCGACCGGTACCAGGGCAGCCGCGTCGTGGTCGGGCTTGATTTGATGGTCGAACCCAATGCCAACGACGTCTTCTTCGAAACCTACGAACCGGAGGAGTTCTACCCCGAGCACGCCGAAACGTCATACGATTGGAACGTGCTCTATCCGACGATCGTGACGGCCATCCGCACCGTCGACGCCGACATTCCCATCCTCGTCCAGCCGTTGGGCTATGGCGCCGTGGCATGGCTGCCGTTTCTGCAACCGGTCTCCGACGCGAATGTCGTCTACACCATTCACCAATACGAACCGCACGACTATACGCATCAGGATCCGCCGCTCACCCAAACCTACCCAGCCACCATGGACCTCGACGACGACGGCCAGCCCGATCCGTTCAATCGTGACGCGCTCGACGACATTTTGTCCCCGGTCGACCCATTCGTGCTCGACCACGGCGCGACCATCGCCTCGAACGAATACGGTCCGAGGCGGTACGAACCTGGCGCCGCACGGTTCATGGCCGATCAGATGGACCTGTTCGAGCAGCGCGGGATCAACCATGCGTTGTGGAACTGGGACCCTTCCTGGGAGCACTGGGCGATCGAGGTCGATGAATTCAACTTCCGTCACGGCCCCGACATCAACAACAGAGCCGACGTCGCCACCAGCGACCTTATTGGCGTTATCATCGAAAACTGGTCCCTGAACGTGCTTCGCCCCTCCGGCGTAACGTTCATCAACGCCGACAACTGATCGGCGCCATCCGCCGCGAAGCTCGATACAGATTCGGAGAACCGACATGAGCGATCCTGACAGTCCCGCCCGCTTGACGACCGTCCCCACCGAAGCGGAGGCCGCCATGATCGTGGCCGCCCTCGACGCCCACGGGATCGAAGCCCAGACCTCCGGGCAGCTGACCAGCGGATGGCGGGCCGAAGCGCCGGGCGGCGTCAATGTCGTCGTGCGCCACGCCGATCTCGAAGCCGCTCAAGCAGCGATGCAGGAACTCAAGAACGGAGACGGACAAGACTGAATGAAGGGATCCATCGCCGCAGAACTGCCCTGTCCCAGCGCTCTTGCCCGCGCGAAACACCCGCGTCGAGCTTTCCCCCGCTTACTCACGCGACATCTTCGCCGGCATCAGCTCTCGAACCGTCACCATCAGCGCCGCGAGCGCGAGCGCGACGACCACAATTCCCAGCACCTCGACCAGCGCCGTTTCTCCGGGAAGATACATCTCCTCGCGCAGATCCGCGGGCAGTTCATATAGCCGTGTCAATCGCGGTATGGCGCCGGCCAACGTCACCCGAAGCTGATGCGAAAGCGTATACATCCTCGCTTTGAGCGGGAGGTTGCTCAAGATCAGTTCGACGATGATCAGATAGACAACCGACAACGCCAACGGACGAGAGTAGACCAGACCGATCAGGCTGAAGATCGCCAGAAAACCCACCACCGCCAGCGGCAAGACCAGCAAGTAGCAGCCCAAGTCACCCGTCGGGTCCCACCCGGAGTATTCCGAATGCGCAATTACGGAGGTCAGGTCGCGCCCCCCAAGGGCACAGAAATGCAAACCCACCATCGCCACATCACATAACAACGCCAGCACAACCGCGGTGGCCACGTATTTCACGATCAACACCGTGGCGCGCCGCATTCGACGCGTCGTCAAATAGGTGATCGTCCTCGCCTCAATGTCCGCGCCGATCAACGCAGCCCCATGAACCACGCACACCAACGGAACCAGCGCAGACATCAGGAAGAAGTGCGCGGGAACGTGATACATCTCCCAGAGAGTCTGCGCTTGACGCGTCGACGGCTCGAACGCACGGATCAACAAAAGCAGTGCACAAGGCGCAGCCAGAATCAAGATCGTCAACCAGACCTTGCGTGTCACAAGTGTCTGCCGAATCGTGAATCCAAACAACGCCAAAATCGGCCCCATGAAAACAGCTCCGCCTACGCACTTCGCTGCGTGAGATAACCGAACAACGCCTCCAGGCTCTCGTCCGCCGCCGAAATCTCTCGAACCACAAGCCCTTCACGAAGGATCAAATCGGGCAGTTGCTCGAACACCTGCTCGGGGACCGGAGTCTCGATCAACAGACTGTCCGATCCACTGATCTTCAAGCCCGTAACAAACTCCACCGCCGCCAGCGGCGCCGCCAGCCGACGTGGCTCATCCAACCGAACGCGAATCGCGTGCGGACGATCGTGGAGCGCACGCCGAACCGAGTGGAGGTCCCCGTGGGCGACAATGCGCCCGTGATCGATCATGAGGATCTCATTCGTCAACGCCTCGACCTCGTGCAGCACATGACTCGAAATCAAAATGTTGACGCCCTGGTCCGCCAACGAGCGAAAGAGATGACCCAGCTCGTGTCGACCCACCGGATCGGCGCCCGTGAACGGCTCGTCCAGAATCAGCAGCTTGGGCCCATGCACCAGCGCCTGCGCAACCTTGATCCGCTGACGCATGCCCTTGGAATACCCCTTGATCGCACGCCCCGCGTGCGCCGTCATCCCCGTGAGTTCGATCACATCCTCCACGGACTTGCGCCGCGCGCGAAACGACATCCCGGAGCACTTCGCGAGAAAACTCACGAATTGCCTCCCGCTCAAATTCATCCAGAACGGATCGCCTTCCGGGCAATATCCGATGGTCGAAAGAACCGCCGGGTTGTTCCAGCTTCTCTGCCCGAACACGCGGATCCTCCCCATGCTCGGTAGCAGCTGACCCGTAGCCAGTCCCATCAACGTGCTCTTGCCCGCGCCGTTAGGACCCACCAGCCCCGTCATGCCGTCGCCAATCGTCGCCGTCACGTTGTTGAGGCCGATCACCTCGCCGTACCACTTCGATAGGCTCTGAAGTTCGATCATCGACGACTCCCCTTACACATTCGCCGCCGACCTCGAAAAGGTCACCACGCGCCAATACGTCACCAGCATCGCGCAAACCACCCACCCCGACAGCACCGTGATCGCGCAAATCGGGCGGACCGGCTTGAGCATCGACTCCGCAAACGCCTCCGTGGGAAGCGTCGACGCCTCCCACAAACCGCGCATCCCGAACAGCCAATCGGTGACTGTCATCACGTTGTCGCGAAGCGAAATGCACCCCAACCAACCCAGCGTCGACCCCGCCGGAAGCGATTCGTCCAGAATCCCCTGCGCGAATATCGGCAACAGGCAAACCGCCAACCAGCCGACCGTCACATACCGATGATCCGAAGTCAAACTCGACAGCGCCAAAACGATCGCGCCGCTCGTCACGCAGATGAGTAGACCGGAAACGAGCAAATCCCATCCAAGCCCCAGCGTTTGCCCCCAGGTATGAAGTCCACCCGTGATGAGCACGCCAACGATCATCGAGAACAGATTGGGCACAAGCACAACCATCGCCACAAACGCCGCGACGACGATCCACTTCCCAAGAACATACGTCAACGGCGTCACAGGTTTGGCGAAGTAGATCGGCAACGCGCGATGACGCAGATCGTGCGCGATCAAACCAGGCCCGACTTTCGACACCGTCAGCAGGACCCAGAACAACTCGACCTTGATCACCAGCAGAAAGAGTACCCGCCACAAAATCTCACGGTACTCTTCAATTCTCGTCACACCGCTGATGTCGACGCGCAAGAACGCCCGAACGAACTCGAGGATCGCCCTCCCCTGCTCCGTTCCTGTTACCAACTCCAGCAATGATAGAACATACAGAATGATGCAGTTGCCCAGCGCGACCCCCGAAACCGTCATCACCAGCGTCCGTGTCTTGCGCTCTTTGAGTGCAAGACGGATGCCCGTCACGACGATCACCAACCACGCACGGTTCCCCCGGTTGAGCTCACCGTCCCACCGGCGATAGCGATTCGGGTTAGTGGTCGCAGCCGTCGTCATGAACCTCGCTGCCTCTGAAGGGCCGCCATAAACGTCTCTTCCAGCGAACTACGCTTCGGGTGAAGACCGGACAATCGCCCCCCCGCCTGCCTCGCCGCTTCCATGACTTTCGCCTGCGTGCCTTCCTGCGGAAGTTCGACGTCCAGCCGACCGTTCGCCTCGTCGAGCACCGTGACCGATCGTTGCTGAAGCTCCCGCTTCATCGCAATACGGTCGCCCGAATAATCCACCCGATAGAGCGTGGCGTGCGGCTTGTTCATCTCATCGATCCGACCCGAAGAGAGCACCTCGCCACCACCCATGATGACGACGCGCTCACACACGCGCTGCACGTCCGGCAGAAGATGACTCGACACCAACACGCTGATACCCGCGCCACCCAGATCGGCAATCAGAGAGAGCATCGTCTGCCGACCCTGCGGGTCCATCCCGTTGGTCGGCTCGTCCAAAAAAAGTAGATCCGGGTCATGAACCAGCGCCTGCGCCAGCTTGAGACGCTGCTTCATCCCCGTGGAATAACCCTCGGTCGGACGATACCGCGCCTCATCCAGCGCCACATAGTCCAGAACCTCGTGCGTGCGCTGCATCGAATCGCCGTGCGACATGCCTGCCAGTCGCCCCGTGTAATACACATACCCGGTCCCACTCAATCCGGGGATCAGACAGTCATTCTCCGGAACGAACCCCACCCGGCGACGAATCGCTCGCTGCTGGCGCCGTGTATCCAGACCCAAGACCGAAGCCTCGCCCGACGTCGCAAGCGTCTGACCGAGCAGAACGCTGATCAGCGTACTCTTTCCCGCGCCGTTCGGTCCGAGCAGACCCACCACGCCGGGCTCGACCGATAGCGTCACACCCTGCAACGCTTGAATCGAACCATAACGCTTCGTCAAGTTAGCACACGCAAACGCGGTCACGGTCTCCCTATTCCTCGCTCGCTGCTGATTATTCCCGTTAGACCCGACTTCGATTCGAGAATCGATCCGGCGACCGCGTGTTCATCGCAGCCACCCAAGCGTAACCGAGCATCTTGGGGAACGAAAGCCGCCACACCTCCACATCCGCCGAAAAGGTCAAAGCGTGGACGAACAAAACATGCGGCAAACACATCGTCAATGGACAGGAAACCTGCGGCGGAGATTGGTCGACCGGTGTCGACCGGTGTCAGGGACGGTTATTCGACGCATCAGTGGAATCGCTGGAACGCCGCCGTCCGCAATCGGTCGCGACACCTCGGTAGCACCTGCCGCAACCACACGGTACACTGCACCGATTCTGCAAGGCCCAGGAGGTGTTGGCGTGCCGTTTCCAGACCTGCAGCAGTTTATCGGCGAGTTGGACGCTGGCGGACAACTCAAACGTGTACGCGCCACCGTCGATCCCGCGCTGGAGATCTCGGCGATTACAGATCGTGTCTGCAAGCTCCCCGCAGCCGGCAACGATCCACCCCCTCCGACGGACCCCGTGCACGGCACCCGCGGCGGTCATGCCCTGCTCTTTGAAAGCGTCGCCGGATCGTCGATCCCCGTCGCGATCAACCTCTTCGGCAGCTATGCCCGAATGCGCCTGGCGCTGGGCGTCACAGACTTCGAAGAACTCGCCGATCGCGTCCAGCAACTCGTCAAACCCGAGGTACCGACAACGCTTCTCGAGAAGGTGAAGAAGATCCCGCAACTCGCCAAACTCGCGGGCTACGGACCCAAGTCCGTGCGTAACGGACGCTGCCAGGAGATCCAACATACCGACGACGCCAACCTCCTGTCACTACCGATCATTCAATGTTGGCCGCACGACGGCGAGTCGGGGTATGGCCTCAAACCCACCGAAGAAGCCGCAGGCACCCCCCGCTACATCACGCTCGCCGGGGTCTATTCAAAAGACCCCGAAACTGGAATCGACAACGTCGGTATGTACCGCGTTCAGGTCTTTTCCGAGAAACTCGCCGCCGTTCACTGGCACATGCATCACGACGGCGCTCGACATTTTCGAAAGTACAAAAGGCGAGGCGAGCGCATGCCGCTGGCCGTCGTTCTCGGTGGCGAGCCCGTTCTTCCTTACGCCGCAACCTGCCCGCTCCCGCCGGACGTAAGCGAGTTGCTTTTCGCCGGGTTCCTCAATCATGGCGGTATCGAACGGGTCCCCTGCAAGACCATCCCGCTCGAGGTACCCGCCAACGCCGAAATCGTCATCGAGGGCTGGGTCGACACCGATAGACTCCTCATCGAAGGACCCTTCGGAGACCACACCGGCTTCTACTCCCTCGCCGATCGCTATCCCGCCCTCAACGTCACCGCCATCACGCACCGGGAAAACCCGATCTACCCCACCACCATCGTCGGCCTGCCGCCGCAAGAAGACTACTACCTCGGAAAAGCCACCGAACGCATCTTCCTCCCGCTTCTAAAAACACTCGTGCCGGACGTCATCGACTATCACCTGCCGATGTTCGGCGCCTTCCACAACTGCGTGTTCATTAAGATCCGCAAGGAATACCCGATGCAGGCCCGAAAGGTAATGAGCGCAATCTGGGGCGCGGGCCAGATGATGTTCTCCAAGATGATCGTCATCGTGGATGACCACGTCAATGTCCACGACGAGCAGGACGTGCTCTTCCGCGTCGGTGCCAACGTCGATTGGCGGCGCGACGTCGCCGTCGTCGACGGACCCTGCGACATCCTCGACCACGCCACCCCGACCTACGGAACCGGTGCCAAAATCGGCATCGACGCCACCCGTAAGATCCCCGGCGAAGGCACCGTCAGAGACTGGCCCGAAGAACTGACCATGACCGACGCTATGATCGAACGCGTACGGCAACGATGGGCGGAGTACGGGCTGTGAAAAACGCCAAACCATACCTCGCGCTTCTGCGACGCGGAGTCTGCCTCTTCCTTTGCAGCCTCGCCGCCTGCCGACCCGATCCACAAGCGACGCCCCCGACCCAACCGGCCGACACCGAGAAAGAAATGCCCATCGATGTCCTCGTCTTCCCCGAGACGCTGAAAACAGACGACCAAACGGTAAACGACTTCGTTGACCAGGCCATGAAGCACTGCGCCAGCGGAGACTACGAGCGCTTTCGGTTGCTCTGGAGCGCAAAGGAAGAACCGCTTTCACGTCAGGAATATGACGAGGGCTGGAAGGCCGTTCAAAAAATCACAGTCCAGGCGATGCAGAAAATCGTGCTGGCGCCCGAGGCGCGGAACGCCACCGATGACGGCGAAACCGCCTACGTCGTCCTGGCAGACGTCGACCTCGATCCCACACTGCGCGCGGGCAGAACAGAGCCTCATCGCCAGGTCGTCCTTCTCGTGCGCCGCGAGAGTCACCGATGGTGCCTCGCCCGAGCCCCCAAAGAAGTTCGCAACTGGCTTCAGAAGCAGACCGAGCAAGAAAAGGACCTCGACGAAAAGAAGTCCCCCTCTACCAGTATCACCAAGCCCGATTGACCAGCCACGCCGGAGCACTTTTCTTGACGACGAGAAGTTCCAATCTTTGATTTGCTTTTCGGCCCGTTTTGGCGCATACTATAGGTAAGGTCATTAGACCTCGGCCTCGAGTCGGATCGAGGCTCTGTTTACGGAAGAAGCCTCGCTCATGTTTTAACAAATAAACGCGAGGCTTCTGTTTTGCGCCTACCGGCCGGCCGTCTCCACCCGCGATGCCGCCTCGTTTCAATCAACAACGCTCCACCGCAATCGCACTCGCCTCTCCCCCGCCGATGCACGCACAAGCAATCCCGATCTGCTTGTCCAGTCGATGCAGCGAGTTAACCAGTGTCGTGATCAACCGCGCCCCCGTAGCACCGATCGGATGCCCGATCGATACCGCCCCGCCGCAAACATTGACCTTGCTGTGATCCAGCCCGAGCTCCTTCATCGCCACCATCGTCACGACCGAGAATGCCTCGTTGATCTCGAAGAGGTCGACCGCCCCGGGCTTGATCTCCAAACGGTCACAAAGCCGGCGGATCGCGTGGATCGGTGCAACCGTGAACCACTCCGATTCCATCGCAGCGTTCGCATGACCCAGAATCCTGGCTCGCGGCTGGAGCCCGGCCCCCTTCTTCTTGTCATCATCGAACACCACCATGGCCGCAGCGCCGTCGGAAATCCCCGACGCGTTACCCGCGGTCACCATGCTCTCTTTCCCGAAAGCGGGACGCAATCCCCGGAGCTTCTCTTCGCCCTGGAACTTGGACACATCTTCGTCACGCTCGACCAGCGTCGACGACTTGCGGCCCTTGACCTCGATCGGCGCCACCTCCTCGGCGAACGCCCCATCCTCCCAGGCCGCCATGGCCCGCTTGTAGCTCTCGATCGCAAAATCGTCCTGATCCGATCGTGAGAAATCGTACTTCCGCGCGCAGAGATCACCGCAGTGTCCCATATGCTGATCCGTATAGACGTCCCAAAGACCGTCGTGAATCATAGCGTCGATCAACTCGCCGTTACCCAGGCGATACCCGGTGCGAGCCTGGCTCAACAGATACGGAGCGTTGCTCATGCTCTCGCAACCGCCCGCCACCACGAGATGCGCATCGTCACACTGGATCGCCTGGGCAGCTAGAATGACGGCACGAATCCCTGACCCGCACACCTTGTTGACCGTCGTTGCACCGACGCCAAGGCCCAAACCCGATCCAAGCGTCACCTGACGCGCGATGTTCTGCCCAAGTCCCGCGCCGACGACATTACCGAAAATGACCTCATCCACCTCCTTGACGTCAACGCCGGCTCGCTGAAGTGCGTTGCGGATCGCCGCGCTACCCAACTCGGCGGCGGTCAAACCCGAAAGAGATCCGCCAAACGAACCAAAAGGGGTCCGCGCCCCACCCGCCACATATACGTTCTTGAGCATGATCGACTCCTCATTCGAAGCTGATAAAGTCCCAGCGCTCAAACCTCATACCGAAACTACACGCTCACTGCAAGAACGGCGCCAGCCTCCACAGGCAGCGTAACCGAGCCAATTCCACGCCCAACGCCCCTGCGCCGGGACTGTTCCGGACAGCGACTCTGGACTACAATGAAGCGAAAGGACAACCGTTCGTGCGCGGACGGACAAGGCTACGCCGACCCGTGCAACGGTGCATCGAATGCCGTATCCTCGCTGGGGAACTTCGCCAATGACGCATCGAAAATCGGCCTTTACGCTGCTCGAATTGCTGACCGTGATCGCCATCCTCGGGCTGCTCATGTCGATCCTGCTGCCGTCGCTCCACTCAGCCAGAAAAAGCGCCAAGGCCAACACCTGCCTCTCGCACATCAAGCTGCTCGGCACCGCGTTTAGTGTCTATCTGAACGAGAACGACGATCGGTTTCCACCCGCTCGGATTGAGAGCCCCGTTCCCGGTTCCGAGGCAATCTACATCAACGCCCACAGACGGGCCGCACCTCGCTGGCAGTGGTTCGTCGATACCAGCGACCTCTCGCTGATTGACACAAGACCTTTCAATCACGCCATCACCAGGACCGGCTACTTTCACGATGACACGCTCGGTCGTGCCTCGGCAAGGAAAATGTCACACGATCAATTGACCTGCCCCTCGCTCGACGACCCGGACATGGCCCTGGACATCCGAGACGGCGCCTATGGATACAATTACCAGTACCTGGGCAACACGCGCACCGATGATATGCCCACCCGCTGGGACAATTTTGCCGTACGCCTGCACAGTATCCGCAGCACCGCCGCAACCATCGTTGCTGCTGACAGCCGAGGCGTCGGACCCAAACACGGCACCCATTCCTATACACTGGACCCGCCGAGACTCGCCGTCGAACAACGTGCGGATCGCTTCGGTCCCGAGAGGAAGGACGGCGATCGATTCCCCGACTACGGAGAAGAACCCACCGGACCCAACGCAAAACTCTACCTCTACTCGCCGATGGAACCACGCCACAAGGGAATGGGAAATGTGCTCTTCGTCGACGCCCATGCGGAACCCAAGTCGCTGATAGACCTGGGCTACGACTTTGAGCAAACACTCAACGTGCCCAAGAACACACCCAAGCCGATCGGAGATCCTAGGAATGAAACCTACACCGCCAGCAACAAGCTCTGGACCGGTAACGGAAATGACGCGCTCGCCGAGGATCACCGACCGGCCCCGCCAACGCCGCCATAGCCTCGGAAGCTGCAGATAACGCAGAAATCATCAGGAGGGTGGAAGTGACCGTCCGTTCCACGCCGAATACACGCCCGCGCCGCTGAGAAGGTCAATCGCGCGAAGAACATCAGCCGGTGTCATCGCACCGGACCGATCGATGTCGGTCGACCGGAGCGCCGGCAGCGAACCGACCCCGCCGAGGGCGTCCATTAATCGCGTGACGTCCGACGGTTCGACCAACCCGTTCCCGTCCACATCCCCCGGGAGGTTGCCCACCCAGAACACCGCACCCGTGCTCCTCTCCGTGAGACTGGTCCAGGCGCCCGCCTCGATCGGCGTATTCAAGACAACGCGAACGCTCCTCGCATCGAGCGGTTGAACACTCTGAATAGTGGGCAAACGGCCCGTCCCACCGTTCTGGGCCACCTTGAGCCCGGACGACGTGACCAGACACGCCTCCCCGCTGAAGGTGAGATCGAACGACTTCCATCCCGATCGACTCACGCCCCCCGGGTCCGACGGCTGCCTCGCATCTATGGCACCGATCGGCGGATCCGACGATACCACCGATCGGGGCGTTTCGGCGTCATAGACAATCAGCATCTTGTCATCGGTACTGGTCGTGTTGTCCACCGTGTACGCAGCCATCACTGACACGCACGTGTCATAGGTGACCGAGTTCGGCGTGTAGACCCCCAACGCGTCAATCGATCCCATCCCCGGCGTCACGACCTCCCACGCGGCGTCCTGCGTGACATCCACATCACCGCCGTACACGAAAGACGCCTCCGCGGTGAGTTGAAGCGTCGATCCCTCCCTAAACGCGTTCGTGGCCGCTCGAACCGTCAAACGCCGAACGGAGTCCTTACTCAGACACGACACGCCATCGCGATAGGCCAGAATGTCCGGAATCGTCTTTGTCGGATGAAAGACATTCGAACCGGTGATCGAACAGTTCATCGTGTGCGACGTACACGTCGGCGAACAAGGCTCCGTGTCTCCGGGACCGTCGAAACCGCAGTGATGCGCGCCCCAGTTGTGGCCCAGCTCGTGCGCCGTCAGATCGGTCTGATACGCGAAGGTGGTGTGGAAGTTCGACTGGACCAAGCTGTATCCGAAGCTGGTCGTGCACGTTGCACCAAGCCAGGCAATCCCGATCGTACTGCCGTCGATTTCCTTGCCCGTAAAGAGCTGCGTGAGATCTCGTTCAATCGGGCTGGAGATCCATTCGCTTCGTACCTGATGCAACAGCGCGATGGGATCGGTCGCCGTATAGATGCCCGTGTCCGTCGTTCGAACGATGATCGTCGAGATCAGGTGCGTGATACCCACGTCACGCTCATATTGAACATTGACGGCGTTGATGATGCTCTCGATCTTCGCCCGTGTCGCCTGAACCGTTCCGAAGTCCTGGAAGTAGTCAAAGTCCGTGTCGATCGCCAGCTCGGCAATGAACATCCCCGCGCTCGTCGCTGACGCCGCAACCGACCCGGCGTTCTGAGAACCTTCGGTCGTGGGAAGCGCCGTACATGTGGCCGGACCCGCAATGACCGCATCGTTTCGGTAAACGATATGCTCGCCCGAAACCGCATCCGCCACGCGACCGCTCAGCGGTTCGACCCAGTGCGTCTCGCCGCCCGGAAGAATGAGGCGCGCGTGCAGGCCGTCGTCGAGCCGCGACGCGGCAACAACACTCCCCTCAACGCCTTCGACATGACCTCGAAGCGTCGTCGGAGCATTCGGCATCTCCAGCCTGTAGGAACCGTCACCGAGTTCCACCCAGAGTGCAAATCGCTCGGAACGTACCGAACTCGGCGCGAGGATCAGCCGCCGAGACACTCCGGCGATGGGAACCACCGGTGCGGCGGAAACTGCAACGTTTCCCGCGACAGGAAGTCGAACGATCGCTCCCGACGAGAGCCCCAAAACGGCTCGAATGCGATCCGTGCGGGCGTCACCGCGCGCAACGGTGGCGCACCCCGTATAGAGGCCCAGTACCAATACGAACAGAGCTACCGCCCTGGCCGAGACAGGCTTTGGAAGCATTATTTGCATGAATTTCCCCAGCGCAGGCCGCCTCCCCGCCCACGCCTACGGTCCGAGGAAGACGCCCCTTCGCCCCTGGCGCCGTCACCCATTATCTGCGTCCTGAAGGCTGATTTCAAGCCGGCACTAACGAGAGAGGCCGCGGAGAGTCAAAACCGTCGGGCGCCACAGATCAAGACGATTACCGGAATCTCGCGGCGTACGGCAACGCTCCGGCCGACGGAGAGACCGAGAGTTGCAGCCGGCAGGGCCCCGGTTTATATGACGTGTAGGTCATAGGCATGGACGAACTTCAGGGAGACACCGAATGCTCAGCGCTCGATGGTCAGCAAGACAGATCGTGGTACTCGCGGCACTTCTCGCCATGCCGGTTTCCGGACTCGCCTATCAGGACATCGAAGAAGTCACGGTCGAAGGCGAGGGGATCAGCAAGGAAAGCGCGCGCCGCGATGCGCTTCGCAATGCCCTGGAGACCGCCGGGAGGATCACGATTTCGTCGCACAGCCAAGTGGACAACTTCGAACTGATTCGCGACACAATCTACTCCAAGGCCGAAGGCATCGTCACCGACTACAAGATTCTCGACCAGCGTGAGGCCGCCGGCGGGACGTTCATCTGCCGTATTCGTGCGAAGGTCAGCAAGAGCGCCATCGCCGATACCTGGGGCGCCGTGCAGAACGTCCTGGATCAGGTCGGTCGACCGGGCATCGCGGTCTACATTCAGGAACGCGTCGACGGCCGGATTCAGGACAGCAGCATTCTCGAATCACGCATCGAGAAGCGACTGCTCGACAAGGGCTTCGTCGTTTACTCCGGGAGCCAGATTCGTGCGATCGCCGAGCGCGAATCCGCCGACGCCCAGGCCGAAGGCGACGTCGTCAAGATGCAGGGCATCGCCAAAGACTTCGGGACCCAGATCTTCATCACCGGGACGGCGCAGGCCAACGCAGCCGGCGTCCGAGATCTCTACGGCCAGCTAACCGCCATGTACAACTGTGACGCCGACATCCGGATGTACTACACCGACACCGGCGAGTTGATCGCCAGCGAGGCGCTGCCCAACACGCGCGGTGGCGCGCGCGGCGCCAGAGAACACTCACCGCAAGCCGGAAAAAAGGCGCTGGCCAACGCCGGCGAGGAGATTGTGGAAGAGTGCTACCGAACCGTCATGCGGCGATGGGCGACACGGATCAGCGCGGGCGGCGAACTGCTGCTCGAAGTCAGTGGCATGTCCATGCTCGACGCCCTCAAGCTCAAGAGAAAGCTCCAGGCCATCGACGCCGACCGAATCCTCAATGTCACCCAGTCCTTCACCAAAGGCACCGCCAAATACCGCATCAAAGCCAAAATGACGGCGGAAGCCCTGGCCGAACACCTCCTGGCTCAGGATTTCGCCAACGACATCGAACTCGTAGATCTGAAAACGAACCGAATCCAAGCGAAGAAGGTCGGACCGTAACGACTGGCGACACCCGAAAGCGCGGCCGGAATACGCTTGCATGAACAGACTTTTTGCGCTCAACAACCTGCGCTGGTACTGGCGCTTGCCGATCAAATGGACCGTCTTCGGCCTGACCGTTTTGATCGTCTGTTTCCCCTACCCCTCTCGATTCGTCAGTCACGTCCGCCACTGGAGTGATCCCAACGCGCTGATCGAGCCCGACGCGCCGGCCATTCAACCCTTCGTCGACGAGCTGCGCCCGATGCTCGCCGACGATCCACCGCCTCGCGAAGCACTGAAGCGGGTTGAGCGATACGTCCTCGAGAAAATACCCTACGCCTGGGACTGGGTCACCTGGGGAACCGCCGATTACCTTCCCACCGTCACCGAAGCCGTCGAAATGGGGCGCGAAGACTGCGACGGGCGCGCCGTCGTCGCGGCATCCGTCCTGCAAAGCCTGGGATTCAACGCGCAAATCGTCACCGATTTATCCCACGTCTGGGTCAAGACCGACCAGGGCGAACTCATGGGCCCCGGAAAGAAAAAAGCGATTGTCGCCACCGAGAAAGGCCTGCGCGTGCGCCTCAGCGCATTGACCGAGTTGCCCAAAGCGCTCGCCTACGGCAGTGCCGTGTTCCCGCTGATCCGTGAACTCGTGATCCTCGTGGTACTATGGGTATTGCTGCTGCGATCCGAACACGAGTTTTCCGTCCGCGCGAGTGGACTTGTCTGTCTTCTCACCGGACTCTTCATCCTGCGCGCAGGAGGGCAGGACTACCGGGCGCCGGTTCCCTTTCTGCAATGGACGGGTCTCGTGATGCTGCTGGGTGGCGTCGGATGGCTTCTATTTCTTCGAAAGCGACGCACGCGCGAACCCGCAAACGAGTGATCCGCCGGCCCACGCCCCGTCAACCATCGAAAGTGCCGCTACTGAATCCGTCAGGACGACGACGCGGGAAGTGTCGACTCTGTCGGCAAGGCGCTGGTATGAGCCGGGACCAGCCAGGTGTACATGTCCGCCGCGTGCTGAATGGCGTTCGTTTCGCGAGCGGGCACGCCCACCACCGTCGAAAGTGGCGCGACATCCGAAATCACGACCGCGCCAGCGCCGACAACGGCTTCGCAGCCCACGCGAACGTTCTGGATGACCGTAGCCCCGATCCCCACAAACGCGCCCGACTCGACCGTGACACGTCCAGCCAATCTGGCACCCGGGCAAATGTGAGACGCCGTCCCGATCAGCGATTCATGGTCGACGATGCTGCCGGTGTTGAGAATGACGGAATCGCCGATCTGACAGTGCGCGCAAACTAGCGCCCCGGCGGCGATCACGATGTTGCGACCCAGCGTGACGTTCCGTGCAAGATTCGCGGAAGGGTGAATGGCGTTGATCAACTCGAAACCCCACGCCTCAAGCCGATCAGCCAGCGCGCGCCGAGCACCATTGTCACCCACGGCGACAATCGCACGGTCAGCATTCGCCTCGGTGCGAATTCGTGGAAGATCTTCCGGTTTGCCGAGGACCGGAATCCCGTCCACGCGCCGACCCGTCATGGCCTCGTTCGAGTCAACGAACCCCGCAACGTTGAACTCACCCGCGTTCATCAAGATGTCGAGGACGACGCGACCGTGGCCACCACAGCCGAGAATGACACAGCGGCGTTTGTCCTGGCCCGAATGCTTCACGAGTTCGAAGCCTCCCGTTCTGCGGTCGATGCGTACCGCATTCCTTGCGAAGCTCGGTCCGCACCGGAACCGGCACGAACCGACCTCAGCCACGCGCCGGGGGGTCTAACGGACCTCGGTCTCGACGCGAACGGTCACCTTCTGCCTTATCGGACAGCCTATCCTCCCGCTGGACGGAAATGTCACGTTCACGCCATAGGATGCCGAATCAACACTGATACGAGCGATGTCGATTTGACGGGTATGGCGTAGCAGCCTATGCTGCTTGGCGTACGGTCACCCTGTAACTGCGCATTCGGCCGACAAGATTCAATGTCGCAATCAAGCCAAGAGGTCTCAGGGAGGCGATCCTCCGCCGTTCTAACGCCACCCTTCGTATTGGCGGTGGTGCTGCTCGGGGTTGCGGCTGTCCTCGCCGGTCCAGGGGCCGCGTGGATGAACGTCAAGTCAGCCAAGGAGCCCCTTCCGCTCGAACGATCGCTGGCTGAGCTCAACGAAGCCGCACTCTACCCTTACCGCGTCATCCACCGCCAGATTCTCGAGGACGTCATTGTCGACGCGCTCGGAACCAACCTCTACCTGAAATGGACGCTCGAAGATTCGAGCGTGCCACTTCAGGACCCGCTTCGGTATGCGGATCTCTTCGTGACCTACTACACGGGTGGGAGCAGTCTCGTTCCGCACAAGCCCGACGTATGCTACCTGGGCCAGGGATACGCCAAGGCACGACCGCACGAGAATATCGATGTCGACATCCCATCGCTCGGCTCAACGCTTCGTGAGGTTCCGATTCGGGTGTGTACCTTCGCCAAGACGGCCATCTTCGGCCATGACGAAACGACCGTCATTTACACGTTTCACTGTAATGGCCGGTTCTCGGTGCGATCACGCGGTGTACGCGTGCTCATCAACTCGCCGATGAGTACTTACGCCTATTTCAGCAAGGTCGAGGTCCATTTTGTTCGGGCATCCCGGGAGGAATCCATCCGCGGCGCAACGAAGTTGTTCGACCGCGTCCTTCCCGTCCTCATCCGAGATCACTGGCCTGACTTCGAAGCCAAGGAACGCGCCGCCGAAAACGGCGCCGACGATGACTCTGATTCGTGAGGCGGAGTCCTTGCGGAGTTCTTGAAGGAATCAACGACGATGGCGCGAAAGCGACTCAACAAGAACGTGGTCCTGATCCTGACCCTTTTTGCCTTCTTGCTGATGATCATTGTGTCCGCCCTGATGCTCCAGCGGATTCGGCGCCGCGATCCTCAGTACTTTGTCGCGCTGGCCCGACAGTATGAGGATAACGAAGAGTGGAGTTCCGCCGTCATCTTCTACAAAAAGGCGTGGGATCGCAGCCAGGACCCCGCCCACCTCGTGTCCCTCGGAAGCGCACTACTCAACCATGGAGACCTCGAACGTGCTGTGGCCAGCTGGCGCCAGGCGCTGATCAGCCGCCCGAGCTTCACCGACGCACACCTTCGAAATCTCGAGTTGTTGCTCGAAATTGCGGAGCTCAACGCGCGGACCGCCCGGTGGACCATGGTCCAGGAGGCCGCCGAAACGTTTCTTGCCTCCGAGGCACCCCGAACTGATGCCCAGGCCGCCTTCGCGCATCATGCCAATGGCCTCGCACTCATCGGACTCGCCGACCAGGACGACGGCAACGCACAGCGGGGCGAAGCCCAGCTGAACCAGGCGATGGTGCTCGCTCCCGACGACGTCGACTACGCGATCGATCTCGCGAACCATCTCCTTCGTGAGGATCGCCGGACCGAGGGCGAGCAGCTCTTCGCCGACCTGATCGAACGATATTCCTCACCGGGGCCACAGGCCGCGAAGGTCCGCCTCGCCAATGCCAATTACCTGACACTTAAGGATGAATATGATCAAGCCGAACAGCAATACCAGCAGAGTCTGACGCTCGCGGCCGACGCACCCGAGGCACGGCGCGATTCCAGGCTAGGATACGCCGCGTTCCTGACCCGTCAGTGGATGCGAGGAGTGCAGCGCGGCGACGAGAACGAGGCGATCTTCGACCAAGCCGAAACCATCCTCAAGGAGTGCGTCCGGACCGACCCCGATGCGTACGACGCCTACCTGTCACTCACCGTACTCTTTCGCGCCTCCGACCGTCACGAGGACGTCATCGCAAGCTGCGAATCGAGACTGAAACGCGGACTCTCACGCCAGGGCGTCAACGCCGCAAGGAACCGGCTCTACGCCTTTCAGCTGATGATGCAAGCCTCTCAGGCCTGTGTCGCACTCGCCGTCGATGCACGGGGCCGGGACGACGAAGCAAGCCGCAACGAGTGGCTCGCCAAGGCGGATGATTACGTCGCGGACGCCCGCGGCGAGTTGCCCTCTCATCCGCGCATCGCCGCTCAGTCGGGCCGAATCAAACTCGCGCGCGGTCTCGATCGAGAAGCGCTGGAAGACCTTCGATCCGCCGACGAAATCTATCGCTCCGCCGGCGCGATCGACTGGGACAACAAACTGACACTCGCACGCGTTCACCTCAGTTTCAACGAAGCCGGCGCCGCCGTCAGTGTTCTCGAAGAGGCGGTCGGCGCGGCCGACCGCCTACCGCCTCACGACGCACACCGATTCTGGACCCTCTTCGCCCAGGCACTGCTCGCCAACAACGAGCTGAACCGCTCGCTGGACATCACCGAACGCGTCCTCGCGGCCGACGCCGACAACGCCGACGCGCTTCGTGTCAAAGCAGCGGTGCTCGAACGCCAGGGGCGATTGGTCGAGGCCGGAACGGCGTTTGAATCCGCCACCGGCAATCGAATCGTCGCCGCCATTCTGACCGCGCAACAGCACGCACTCGAGGGAAACCTGAAACGCTGTGTCGATGTCCTTCAAGAGACATTGGTCGATCATCCCGGCGACCGACGACTCGTCGGTGCGATCGTCCGTGCGCTCCTTCGGCTCGACAAGCGAGAAGAAGCCCGCGCCATCATCGACGAAGCACTCACCCGGCAACCGGATGACACCAGCCTCAAAGCCCTCGCGATTCTCGCGCGGGAGGATCTGTCGCCGAAAGAACGCGAGCAGGCCATTCTCGAAATGATCAACAGTGTCACCGACGCCCACCAGCGCGCCGTCGAGCGGACCGGGTTCTTCCTCCGAAAAGACGACCACGAAAACGCGCTCCCCGCCATCGACGAAGCGCTCTCCCACATGGCCCAAAGAGACACCCCCGCCGCACGCTCCGCCACGGTAGGACAGCACCGGGCGCTGCTCAGCGCCAAGCTCACCTCTGCCGCCAGATTGAACAACACCGCCGCAATGGACGAAGCACGCGACGCCGCCGTACGAACCAACCTCGACGGCGCCGGAGGGAAGTCGTTCCTCGGCCTCTACCACATGCAACGGCAAGACTACAACCTCGCCGTCAGAGCGTTTCGCGAAGCAGCCGAAATGCAACCGACCGACACGCTCACCCTCACTTACCTGGGCCAGTCCCTGCATCAGCTCGGGCAGTCGAGAGAGGCGCAGACCGTGCTCGAACGAGCGATCCTCGTAAGCCCCAACGACCCCCAAGCCCAGCGCAGTCTCGCCGTCGTCGCCAAAGCACGCGGAGATACCGTCGCATTCGACAAGTCGCTTCGCCAGTGCGCAAGGCTGCTCCCCAACGATACTTGGGTGCAGTCGCAGCTCGTCGAACAACAGGAACAGGCCGACCCCGAGAAGGCGATCGAACGCCGCAAACAGCTACTGGAACGAGACCCCGAGGATCTCCAGAACCTCGTCAAACTCGTCGACCTCTGCGAGCGAGCGGGCGACATCACCGCAGCGGCGGGATACAGCGAAAGACTGCTCGACCTGCACCCGGATGACGGACGCCTGCTCTTCGCGGTCAGCAAATTCTTCCTAAGGAACGAACTCGAAGACCGCGGCCTCGAAGTCCTCGAAGAATTCGCCGCGTCCAGAACGACCGACCACGATCGCGTCAACGCGAAAATCCTCCTCGCATCGTGGTATCAGGATCAGAATGAACCCGAGCGCGTCGAGGCGACGCTGCTCGCCGCCGCCGAACTTGCCGAAACACTGGAAGTCCAACGTGCGCTCGCCGGATTCTACCTGCGCACCGCGAACCAACCCCGCAAGGCACTCCCCTGGCTCGAAAAAGCCGTGCAAAAAGCACGCTCACTCGACTCGAACGCCATCGCAACGGTGATGGCCCAGCGCGTGTCCTGCGTCCTACATCCAACCGTCAACGATCTCTCTCTCGCGCGGCGATATGTCGACCAACTCCTCGGAACCGTGCCCAACGATCCACAAGGCCTACTCCTCTCGAGTGAAGTCCACGCGCGCTTGGGGCAAATCGATGACGCCATCGACGCGCTGACCGAGCATCTCCGCGCCAAGCCCGACAACGTTCGAGCGCTCTACCAACGCGCACTCCACCAATGCGCACAAGGACGCCCGCAGGCCGCCGTCGATGACCTGGAAGCGACAAAAAGGATCGAACCACTCGCCCTCGAATTGAAACCGAGACGCCTACTCGCACGCCTGCACCTCCAGGCCGGGCGAACCGACAACTGGCTTCGAGAACTGGAGGCCATGGTCGACGACGCACCCAGCTCCGATATCGCGCTCGAACTCCTCGTGCGAGCCTACGCACAACAAGAACGACTCTCCGAAGCGGAGAGACTCGTGACCGCACGCATCAACCGAAGCACGGGGCAGGCAGCGGCGCCGTGGCTCTATCTGAGAAGTCAGATCGCCCTCGCTCTGGACGACGGACAGAAAGCTCTCGCCGACGCCCAACTCAGTGCCGCCGCTGCCGATTACGATCCAGACAGCCTTCGAAGAGTCCTGACCGTCCACGCACGCCTCGGCCGCAGCGCCGAAGGTGTCGCCTTCTACCGCCGCCACAAGCCCGCAGAAACGACCGACCCGGCGTTGCGCTCACAATTCGCACTGCTGCTCGCCGGGTCCGGCGATCAACACGGTACCGTTGTAGAATTCCGCAGCGCCATGGCCGCCGCAACCGGCGACGCATGGAACGCCTCAAGAACCATCACAGGCGATCTTCGATCAGCCTACCCGACGCAAGATCTTCGCGCCCAGGCCATTGAGCGCTTCAAGACCGACGCGCCACGAGGTCAGCCCGGCCGGGCGAACGACCGAATCCTCATCGCCCTTTTCAGAATCGACAACCACTACCAGGAGGCGTTCACCAGACTCGAAGCACTGATCGCATCGAGTTCCGATGATCAGGAACGAACCGAACTCCTGCGCGAGCTCGGTGACGTCCACCAGGTCGCCGAACAGACCAATCTCGCCTGCCGCGCCTATGAAGATGCCATCAAATACGGCGAAGACAACTGGATCGCCCTGAACAACCTGGCGTACCTGCTTTGCGACCCACTCGGCGAATACGAACGAGCGCGGGCGTTTGCGGTGAGGGCCGTCGCCGCCGCGGAGAGCTTCGCGACGCTCGATACACTCGGCTGGATTCAAGTCGGTATGGGCGATTACGCGACCGCCACCGCCACACTGAACCAGGCGATTCGACTCGATCCGCAGCAGGCATTAGCCTATTATCACCTGGGAGAGGCCTATCGGCGTAGCGGCCTGTGGACGCAGGCATCCAACGTCCTCAGACGCGGACAGGACCTGGCACGATCGACCTCGGATGAAGAAACACTTGGGCTGATGGAACAATCGCTCGGGCGCGTTGGAGATTCCGACTCGCGACCCTGACAACGTCGGGCACGAATGACGATCGCCGTATGACGATGCGCGGATCACAATCCATCCCTCGAAACGGATTCCAAGTGTTCTTGTCTCCCCTGCGGAGTAACCGGTAACGCCTCGATGCTGTGGCTACTACTTGGGATCCTGCTGATTTGTTCCGGCATCGTCTCCGCGTCGGAAACGGCGTTGTTCGGACTCAGCCGTCGAATGCTACTGGCGTTCGCCAACTCGCCGAAGCGATGGCGGCGGGCCGTCCACGCCCTCATGCTGCAGCCCCGTCGCGTTCTGATGACCGTACTGATCACAAACACGGCCGTCAACGTCTCGATCTTCACCGTCTCTTTCTTCGCCATCCAACCCCTGCAGCAGACCATAGGCGTCGCTGCCGCGGCGCTCGGCGCGATGGTCCCCTTGTGTGTCATCATCTTCGGCGAGATGATCCCCAAGGCCGTCGCCCTCTCAAGCCCCAACCGCTTCGCCCCGTCTGCAGCCGCACTCGTCTCCACGATCCAAATCGGGCTCGGCTCGGTTCAGTGGTTCCTGGCTCGATGGGTCGTCAACCCGGTGATACGTCTGCTCGCACCGTCCTCCAGAACCCAGGAACCCGTCAGCACCGACGAACTCAAATGGCTCGTCGAGCACTCCGCCGATGAAGGCGTCATCACCTCAAACGAAAACGAGATGCTCCAGGCCATTGTCGCGCTCGAAGACGTGAGCGTCCGTGAGGTCATGACGCCGCGGGTCGACATCCGATCGATCAGCGTGCCTTGCGATCACGCACAGGCAATCAACGCCGTCTCATCCTCGTGGCGGCGGCGGTTGCCCGTCTGCGGACGCGATCTCGACGACATTCGCGGCGTTCTCTATGCGCGCGACCTCTATCTATTCCCGGACCGCAGCGTGCGCCAGTTGATGCGACGGATCCACTTCGTGCCCGAGCAGCTCAATCTCGTCCAGCTGCTCAATCACTTTCGCGAAGAGAAAATCCACATGGCCGTGGTCGTCGACGAGTTCGGCGGAACCGCCGGAATCGTGACCAGCGAAGATGTCGTCGAGTGGATCGTCGGCGATCTCCCGGACGCCGAAACGCCCCGCCCCGCTGCACCCACCGAACAAATCGACGACCGAACCTACCGACTCTCCGGCGACCTCAGCGCACGCGTCTGGGCAGATCGCTTCGCCGTAGCGGAAATCGATCAACACCTCGATACCGTCGGCGGACTGATCCTCGCCAAGCTCGGGCGCTGGCCGCGCGTCGGAGAATCCGTGCGTATCCAAAACCTCACGCTCACGGTCGAGCGTATGCGACGCCGGCGAATCGAACGCGTGCTACTCCATCACCATGCAGACCTGCCCGCCAACGGAATGAACCCAAACAACGGAGGCAAGGCATCATGAGCTGGATCGGCATCTCCGCTGCCGTCATGATCGGCCTGTTTCTCTCCGGGTTCTTCTCCGGCGCCGAAACCGGACTCTATCGAGCGAACCGATTGCGAATTCGCCTCGGCGTCCACCGCAGAGACCCACGCGCCATGCGCCTCGCCGGATTGCTGGAAGACGAACAAGGGACGCTCTCCGTCGCCCTCATCGGAACCAACGTCGCCAACTACGTCACCACCCTCGCCGTCACCTACTTCTTCGCTTCACTCCTGGGACTCTCCGACACCCGCGCGGAAATCTATACCATCGCCGCCGTCACACCCGTCATCTTCGTCTTTGGCGAAATGGTCCCAAAAACCCTCTTTCAACTCCACCCCGACCGGCTGCTCCGCGCGGGCAGCCGACTCCTCGCGATCTCGAACAGACTGTTCAGGATGACCGGCATCGTCTGGTTCCTGGCGCGACTGGCCGGCGCCATCAACCGCCTCGCCGGACTCCGCGCAACACCCGGAACGAGCTTCGATCCCAAGCGACGCGTCGCCGTTCTCTTGCAGGAAGCCCTCGCCCGCGACACCCTCTCGCAAGATCAATCCGAACTGATCGATCAGGTCTGCCAACTCTCGGAAACGCCCATCCACTCCGTGATGGTCCCTCGCAATCGAGTACGCCTCATCGCCGCAGACGCCGATCGGCGAGAACTCCTTCGCGCCGCGCGAAAAACGGGTCACGCCAGGCTCCCCGTCTATGCCACCAGCGCCAGGCACATCACCGGCGTCATCAAAGTCGATGAACTCCTCCGATCCGACGGCTGGAACAACGTCGGTCAGCGACTCCAACCGCCCCTGACCCTCGGTCCGCATACCAACGCCGCCACCGCGATCACACAGATGCGCCAGGCCCGACGCGGCATGGCCGTCGTCATCGACCGGAGCGGCCACCTCCTCGGAATTGTCACCCTGAAGGACCTGCTCCGTGAGATCGTCGGCGAAGTCGCCGCCGGCGTTTGATCGGACCCTTGGTGCGCGCCTAAGATCGGAGACGGGGGCCGGCAGACCCTCCGAGCGCGCCCGATTCAGGTGCGCACGTGTGGCCTGTCGGCGAAGAAACAAGAGATCCGCCACGTGGCAGCGGCGCAGCCCGTTCAACGGCCAAGCGCCAACGGATCAATGAACAGCCAAATGAGAATCCGATATAAAACGGTTCGATGGCTCACAATGTGTTTCACATTGTCGCCGGCGTGGATCCCCCTCGCCGGCGCCGTCGAACCCAAGGCCAACACGCCGAAGAAGACAATCCGCGCCGGCACCGGCAGGACCATCGTGGATGTGCGTCGAGGGTCGCCCACGCCGCAATCCGCCAGGAACACCGCCGGCGTACCGTTTCCCTATCCGCGACCGCGCCTCGCCGGCTTCTCGCCAAGGGTCGCCATCACTACGACGGACGAAGCTCGCCCGCCAGACTATGAGTGGGACCACGAACTCCAGACAACCTACGTCGGCCTGCCGCTGAACCCCGCCGCCGATCCGGACTTCGTGATCGGCTATTTGGATAGTGGTTCCGACGTGAACCTCGCCGCGGGAAGCTTCGCCGATCGCCTCGGTCTCTCCGGTTCCAACCTGACGTCCAGCGGGATTCCGATCGGCGGCGTCGGTGGACAAGTCAATGCTTACGTGACCATGCCCGTCGCATTCTTCGCCGCTGGTATGTCTGCCGTCAACGTAAGCGGCCTCTTGAATTACACGGCATTGACCGGTCACTCGAATGTCTGTGGCCTGGCGGCCCCGCCGATAGACTGCGGATGGGGCGAAGTCGTCTCCGCCATCATTGGCAATCCCTTCATCGCGTTCCACAATTTCGTCATTCGCGTCGATACGCCAAGAACCGTAACCGTCGGCGGTGAGACCTTCACCGGACCAGACATTGAGATCCAGCAAGTCTGGGAGACGCTGCCGGACTACACGCACAAGATCTCGATCGAGTTCGGCGGGCTTTCCCCGATCGCCACAACGGCCAACTACTACCCGGACTTCCTCGATCAGACCGTCCCCATCTTCCCGACGCTACTGTCGTTGATGCCCGGAACGATACCAACGGGCGGAATGTTCTTCACGACGATTTACGTGCTCGAAGGAGAACCCGGACCGTTCAACCCAGTACAACCCATGCGCGTCATGGTCGACACCGGGGCACAGAGTTCCATCATGAGCCACGGCATGGCCGCACAGTTATCGCTCCCTCTCACGCCCGACTTCACCGTCGACGTCTGCGGTGTCGGCGGTCTCGTCACGGGCATTGGGGGCTACAAAATCGACTTCGTTAAAATCAACGCGTCGAACGGCGCCCTCGAGTTCGCCGAAGCTCCGTTCGTTGTGCTCGATCTCCCGTCCCCCGAGGGCGGAACACTCGACGGCATTCTCGGCATGAACTTCTTCTGGAACCGAAACGTCATCTTCGAACCGGCGCTGGGCGGAAGCGGGTTCTTCCACGTATCGGATCCCATCCCCGTCGCCTTCGCCGATTCCGATGTCGACTTCGACGTCGACGTCGACGACGCCGAAGTGTTCATCGGATGCGCAATGGGCCCAAACGACTCGCCGGTCAGCCCCGAATGTAGCCACCTCGACATCAACAAAGACGACGACCTCGACCTCAGCGACTTCGCCGCCTTCCAGCGCTGCTACAGCGGCGAAGGATTCACCGCCGACCCCAACTGTAACTAGGCTCTGCCCAAAAACTCGTCTTCGGCACGTTGATCCCCGCGGCGTGTGCCATGGCCAAGCGAAGCGCCGCCATGCAACCAACCCCCTCTCCCTCAGGGAGAGGGCCGGGGTGAGGGCCTCTTCTTCTTCTTCTGTTTCTTCTCTCCTTCTTCTGTTTCTTCTCCTCTCCTTCTGTTTCTTCTCTTCTTCTCCTTACCCCGCTACCACGTGGCCCAGGTGCCCCCCCCCAACCATGCGTTGGGTGCCATGCCCAAGCCGAAGGCGCGGGCATGCGGTTGCGCATGGTGCGAGGCGGCGGATGCCATGCCCAAGCGAAGCGCCGCCATGCGCTGTCCCGCTACGCTGTGAGCAGTGCGCCCGCTACCCGTCTCACTGACAATCAAGTCGACCGAGACCGCTGCCCCGCCTCCGTACTGAGCCAAGGACCACGAAGATCCCGCTTGACGCCCTCGTCGATCACCTTACGCTGCCCTCGTGAAACGCGTCGCCACCTTGATCTTCGCCAAGTACCCCCACCCCGGCTGCGTCAAGACACGCATGGCCCCGCCGCTCACGCCCGAAGAAGCCGCGGCACTCCATTCCGCCTCCCTTTTTTGCCTCATCGAACGTGTCAGCCGACTCGTCGAACTGAACATCCACCTCGTAGCCTCACCCGATGATCGCTGCGACGACTTCCGCCGCTCGATCGGCGACGGAGTCCGGCAAATCTGGCCCCAAGGAGAAGGTGACTTGGGACAACGCCTCGTGCGCGCGACCGAGCGAGCCTTCGACGCGGGCGCGACCGGCGTCCTCCTTCTCGGTGCCGATTCCCCAACGCTTCCGATGTCACGATTGAAACTAGCCGCCGATGCACTGCACAACAGCGACGCCGTCCTGGGACCCTGCGACGACGGCGGCTACTACCTGCTGGGGTTGAAGCGTCCACTCCCGAAGCTTTTTGATGGCATCGACTGGGGCGGCGCGGACGTAACCCATCAAACGCGCCAACGAGCCACCGGCGCCGGAATCGCGCTGGCCGAGCTGCCAATAGGGTATGATCTCGACACCTTCAGCGACCTACCGCGCGCAGCCAAAGACCTGGCACAGAGCGAGGACCGATCGCAACCGGCCGCCGGCGCACTGCGAAAACTGATAGAAACCTACTTGGAAAGGTATCCCGATGGAGGAACTGACCGCCCATAGCGTCGAAGATTTCTTGAACATCACCGCCGAGCGTCAGCCCACACCCGGCGGCGGCAGCGCGACAGGGCTCGCCGGAGCGCTCGCCTGCGCGCTCGCCCGAATGGTCGCTGCCTACTCCGTCGGAAAGAAGACCGACAACCAGGTGAGATCCGCCGTCGAAACCGCCGCCACACGGCTAAACCGCGCCGACCAGCTCCTCCGTGCGCTCATCACCCAAGACGCTGCAGCCTACGCCGCAATGACCGCCGCCGCGAAATCCGCGAAGGACGATTCCGCCGCGCAACTCGCCTACGACGACACCGTCATGTCCGCCGTCGCCGTCCCGATGGAAATGGCCGCACTCGCCTCCCAGGCGCTCTCCACCATGGACAAACTCAAGACCGACGCCAACCACTTCCTCCTCAGCGATCTCGGCATCGCCGCCGTCCTCGCCGACGCAACCGCCCACGCCGCCCGCTACACCGTAAAGATCAACGTCGCCGAGATCCGCGATCCCGAAACCTGCCAAAAGCTCCTCACCGAACTCGACACGATCGTCGAACACTGCGCCGATCACCGCCGCTCGATCGAAACGCTCGTCAACGAACAGCTTGAGAAGACGCACTGACCAAGCCGATATACGTGTCGCACGCCCGGCCAACCGCCCGTTCCGTTGGCAAAAGCGGTGCAAACGATCAAAGTGGCCGACAACACGGGAGCACTGAACAAAGGCGATGCTCGACCCTCCCTACCATCTTGAAATCGACGGGCTCGAAGACTTCAGCCCCGGACTACAAGGACCCACCGGAAGTCTTCATGACCGACCCTGGGTCGGCATTCGCTTCGACTGCTGCGGCGCCTACGCACGCGTCTACCGAAACGCCGAAGGCACCGCCTATCACGGCCGGTGCCCACGCTGCCTGCAAACCGTTCGACTCCGCGTCGGACCCGGCGGAACCAGTTCGCGATTCTTCGTCGCTGAGTGACCCCTAGAACAACAAACGACGCCGGCCGTCAATCTGTCGATGGGACGATGACGCCCCGGCCCCTCACCGGTGGACCCCCACCCCCTCGAACGAAGATGGCCAATCCCACCAGAAACAAACCCGACCCCAAAACCAGAAGCCCGCCCGGAAGGTGCGCCTGTGCTTCTTCCATCGAAACCCCCGCCCTTTCGAACCACCCGGGCTGAACAACGCTCACCGCGCCCAACAGGTTGTGCAGAAAATGCGCGACCATCCCCGGTAAAATCGACCGCGACTGCCAGCAAAGATACGCCAGCAACACCCCCAGCACCGCCGTCACCAGGAACTTGTAAATGAAAAAATGAAACACCCCGAACACCGCCGCCGAAACCACAATCGCCGTCCACTTCCGCGCCGACGTTCGAAGACTCCCCAGCAAGAAACCGCGAAACAACACCTCCTCACTCAACGCAGGAATCAACGCGATCAACACGATCACCGTGCCCAACGGAAGCGCCGACAACGTCTCTGCCAAACGCTCACTGCTCTTCACGAGCGACTCCGGAAACGCAACCAGACGATGCTGCAACATGTTCAGTTCGTGAGCCGGGACCCACACCGAAACACCGATCAACACCCCCCCGGCCAAATACCGAAACCGAGGCCAACGAAACGCGAACGTCGACCACACCCGCATCTTGCCATACAACGCCACCCCCATCGGCAACACCACGAACATCAGCGGCATCAACCACCCCGTCGCCGCCAGCAGCCCGCTCGCATCCTCACCAGGCCCCGGTGAAAACGCCGACTGAACGAAGAACCACATCGGAAACAGCAATGACACCACAAGCAAGCCGGTGGATATGCTCGGTTGATCCGTCGGCTTGATCATCCGCCGCGACAACAACCCGCGCAGCGACCCGGCGTCGGAAAACACCACCGACTCATGACCGAAGATGTTCGCAGCCACCGCCACCGCCGCACCCGCATACAGCGTCGTCGAGAGCAGCACCGTCGCCACCGTGCCCACAGGAACCACCGCCCCCAGCAAAAGGTCCCTCGCCAGCAAGACCATATTCCCCACCGGCATCACCAGCATGATCCCGCTCAACTGCGTCGCCGGAAGCGCCGCGATCCCACCCGGAATCAGCACCGCCAGAATCACCGGCGTCACATAGTTCTGCGCCTCCTTGAACGTCCGCGCATAGCTGCACACCGCCAGCATGATCGCAGACATCAACACCGCGAACGGCACCAGACACAGCAGAATGAGCACCATCTTCAGCACCGGCACCCCACCGCCGGTGCTCGCGATGATCTTGTCGAACCCTCCGAAGTAAACCGTCGCCGTCACGCTCCCGAGGTTCAGCAGCGCACCCATCAACGCGACCGTCGTCACCACAAGGAACTTCCCGACAATCAAATCAACCGTCGGAACCGGACACACCATCAGCGACTCGAGCGTCCCCCGCTCACGCTCCCCCGCCGTCAGATCAATCGCCGGATAGATCGCCCCCGTGATCGTCATCAAGATCAGAATCAGCGGCAGAACCTGACCGAGAATCGAAGGCGGCGCGGAAAGATCAACCGTGACGATCGGAAACGGCTCGATGAACGCCGGCGGAAGCCGAAGCCGCGCAAACCGCTGCTCGCGCATCCGCTCGTTCACCCGACCCATAAGCCCCGCCACGCGCCGCTTCGCCGTCGAACTCCGCACTTCCTCCAAGTCCGACAGAAGCTCAACCCGAACCTGCTGATCGAGGTCCTCAACCGCGATCAGACGCTCACGCTCAAAAACCACCCCCACATGAATCCGCCGATCGCGAATCCCCTGCTCCAACGCCTCCCGAGATTCCACCACCACAGTCTCAGCCTCATCCAAAGGCTGCGGAATCGAAAAGTACGCCTCCGACTCCGGCTCCACATTCGACCGCTCCCGCTGAAGAAGCGCCGTGTCGTTGATGATCATGTTGGCCAGCCGCAATCGCTGCGCTTCCGCAACAACGCCGATCCGGATCGTAGCGCGCTCCAGCCCCTCCGCCTGAAAGCTCACCGCCTGAATCGACCCCAGCATCAACAGCGGATACAAAACGATCGGAACCACGATCATCGCGATCAGCGTCCGCCGATCACGCAGAATGTCGACCAGTTCCTTGCCGTAGATCGTACGAATCCGATGGCGGGAGCTCATGAAATCAACGCCCCCGCCGCCTCGTCCGCATGAATCAGCTTCAAGAAGATGTTGCTCAGCCTCTCCTCGCCCGACAGCGTCCGGAGCTCCCCGATGTCACCCTCCGCCACCAGCCGCCCCTCATACAAGAGACCGATCTGGTCGCACATCGCCTCGGCCTCATCGAGATAGTGCGTCGACAGGATGATCGTCTTGCCCCCGTCGCGCTCTCGCTCGATGTGCTGCAGCATCAGCCGATTGCTGATCACGTCCAAACCCAGCGTCGGCTCATCCAAGATCAGAATCGGTGGATCCGCCACCAACGCCCGCGCGATATTCACACGCTGCTTCTGACCCGTCGACAACGCTCCGCAACGGAGATCCGCGAACCCCTCGATCCCCAGCCAATCCACCAAACGCTCCATCCGCGCAACCGCAGGCGCTTTCGCCAGCCCGTGAAGCTGCGCGAAATAGACCAGCAGCTCACGGGCCGTCAACCGCTGATACAGACCCGTATTGGCCGTCAGAAAACCCAGCGACCGCTTCACGCCCTCGATCTCGGTCGCCACGTCGAAACCCGCGATCGTCGCCGACCCGCTCGTCGGCGCCATCAAACCGCTCAGCATCCGAAGCGTCGTCGTCTTCCCCGCACCGTTAGGCCCAAGCAATCCGTAGATCTTCCCGGCACCGACCGAGAAACTGAGCTGATCCACCGCCCGCTTCTCCCCGCCGTCCGGCGTGGGAAACACCTTCAGCAACCTGTCCGCGACCACCATGTCCATGACCAGGATTGTAACGCCACCCACCCGACACGTATAATCACCCGGAGCGACTTCAAGACTCGCCGTTCGCACCCTCGAACATTCACTCGAAAAACGACGAGTTTCGCAGTATCGCGTAGCCGCGCATTTTTCCGTCAAGATCCCCGACACCGTCTCCGCGCAAGTGATCAACCGGATCTACCGAACGCGATCCACCAATCCGAGACGCGACGGTAAAGGAGCGGACACCGCCCCCGACGCACCGACACCAATCCGAACCGCGACGGTAAAGGAGCGGACACCGCCCCCGACGCACCGACACCAATCCGAGACGCGACGGTAAAGGAGCGGACACCGCCCCCGACGCACGGACACCAATCCGAACCGCGACGGTAAAGGAGCGGGCCGGCCGCCAGTGTGATGAACGCCAGGCGATGTAGGTCGTTCCTCCGCGCTGCGCGACAAGGCCTTGGACCCGTCTGACTCCTCCGGTCCGAACGCGGCATGCTCACGCCGAATGCCCCTCGCCCCGGAGTTGGCTACCTCTTCATTCCTCAACCAACCGTGCCTCAGAACCTAATCACTCCATTTGTTCCCACGAGGCAAGCGACTGCCGACGCTCGCAGCTCCCCCACCCAGAAGCCCAGCCGCCGGAAAGAGAAAAAACACGACGGCGAAAAACTCTCGCTCATCGCTGACTTGCCCTAAGACATGCGTCGAGACCGCCCAGCTGCCGAGGACTCCCAGCAACGCAGTGACAAGTCCTCGAACAAAGGCGAAGGACGACGATTGCCCCACGAATAGGCCGACTCCGACGAACGATCCCCAGTATAGAATCGCGGACCAAGGACCAGGTGAAACAAATGCTACGCGGTGAAGTCCAACCAAGACCAGCACGCCCACCGCCACGCGAGGAGAGATGGATGCGTTTCTGAACACGCTTGTACCATAGCGTGGTTGAATCGTCACTGAAAGCGACCGCCGACGCCGAGCGGAACGCTCCAATAGCCTGCGGCAGGTCAGGCTCGTTCCCGCATCGGTGGACTGCGAAACGTCCCCAAAGAGAGAGCCCCAACCTGCGCTCTCCCGCATTCCGTCATATGCACTATGTTGACATCCACCGATTCCATTTGTACGAAAGGCGATCGCCGGTATAATCAGCAATCAACCATGCCCCAAAACCCCTCAAACAAATCATCACACATCGTCCCGCGCGACATGCGCCAGATCTTCCGCCTCAAACAGATCGAAGCCATCACCGCCGAAATCACGAAGAAGTTCGCAGCGATGATCAGCGCGGCCACATCCAATGACCAACGCAAGGAACTCCAGGCCAAGCGCGACGCCGAAATCGCCAACCGAATCGACCCCCATCTCCGCGAACAAGAAAACGACACGCCCGAGTGTCTGTAGATCACCCGAACCGCTTCCCCTGCAATCCGTCGCCGTTCGCACAGCCGCCGCCAACCTGTCGAAATCTGTGATATCCTCGCCCAATGTCCCCCGATCGTGGAAAACCGGGGCACCTGCACCCCCCTCCGCTTCATCACAGTCCCCTCACCATACGCAATCGTTCCACAGTTTTCATCAAGACTCCCTTGAAATCCACTATTCCGGTCCGGTACAATGGGTTCCTCACGTTTCGTTTCTCGGACGACCGGTGTCCCGGGCAGGGCACAGACGCGAGCACAACTCTCGAACTTGGTGTAGGAGCGAGGTCATGCAGCGAAGATCCAAGGCAAGTCAAAGCAGGAAGCAACATCAGCGCTCACGCACAAGCTCGGCGGGTCGACCTCGACCCGCGACCCAATGGCTCCTCGCAATCATGGTCGCCACGCTGACCGCCGCGTCCACACCACCAACCGCAATCGCCCAGGAAATCAGTGAGCAAACGCTGCAGCGCGCCAAGAAAGCCACCGTTTTCGTCATAACATTCGCGTCGAAAAAGGAAAAAGGCGATACCCCACTCGGCTCGGGGTCCGGCTTCTTCATCAACTCCACCGGGCTGCTCATCACCAACAATCACGTCGTCGACCCCGCACACGGAATGAGCGTTCGGCAGCGCCAGGAGTTTCAATACAAGACAAACCGACTGACCTACAGAGTCGTCACCGAGAGCGGAACCGACAACGAGAAGATATGGGAGTGCGATCTCGTCCATCAGAGCATGACAGCCGACCAGGCCCTCCTCCAGGCCCGCGATGAAGAAGGGAAAATGTTGCAGACGCCCGAATACCTGCGCCTCCTACCGCCATGGCGACTGAAAAACCGCATGTCCGTCTCAGCCCTCGGATTCCCAGGCGGAAACAGGCTCAGATCAGCACGCGACAAGAACGCCGAAGTCTCGGTCACCCACGGTAAGGTCAGCAAGGTCCCACGGTCACCCTCCGGCCGCGTACGCCGCATCGACACCGACGCCATCGCCAGACCCGGAAACAGTGGCGGACCCATGATCGACATTGACGGCGCCGTCGTCGGAACCGTCACCCTCATGGGCCAGGCCGAAGACCAGGCCAACACCTGCTCACTCGTTCCCATCTCGCTCACGCGCGCCTTCATCCGAGACGCCATGGTGCATGACCGGCTGCCACAAGGCGGAGACATCATCCCCTTCCTCGACATCCTCGCCGAGGCACCGGGTCCGCTCTCCATTCCCGAGTACCAACGACTCGCCGATCGAGACACACTCTTCATCGGCGATGATGAACGCGTCTACGGCGAGTTCGCAGACAAGATGATCAAATGGGAATCGCCGCTCGGAACCTTCGAAATCCCATCCGAGTCAGTTGCCTACGTCCTTCGTTATGACGAACGGGTGAGCCTCGTCTTTGAAAACGGAGACCACGTCTCCGCCACGCACGCGGGCGGAAAGTGCCGGTTCTCCGCCGAAGGAGGCGCGCAAATCGATCGCCCGTTCCGCAAGGTCGCCGCCGTGGCCTTTCGCACCCGAGAGGCCAAGCGCAAGCGCCCAAAGGGCGACGTAACCGTACTCAGCTCGGATGAGGGACGTTTGGTCTTCACCGGCGTCACCGGCAAAGCCAGACTGACCAGCCGCTCCGGCACTGTCGATGTACCACTGACCGACATCGCGCGCATCGACCTCGAAGACGGTGGCTCCCGTCAGGTGGTCTCCCTGAAGGACCGACGAATCATCACCGGACACTTTGAAGAAGACAAATACCGCACAAGAGTCGCGGGAATCGACCAGCCCGTCGGACTCGGCCTCAGCCACGTCACACGAGCCCGTATCGAGACCGTCGACGCAGGCGCCATCGGCTCCGGTGGAATGGGCTTGATTCAGATACTCGCTTCAGCCGACGCCGATCTGATCGACGCCGCCAAGACGCTGGAGCGGGGAAAAGGCGAGGACGCTCGCACCAAGCTCGAGCCCTTTCTCGACAAAAAACGAATGTCGAGAATGTCCGACGTCATGAAAGCCCAGGTCCGCCTCCTCGATGGCCTCATCTCGCTCCGCCAAGGCGAACCCGACCCCATGAGGAAGATTCGAAAGTGCGTCAAAGCCAAAGACCCCAACGTCGCAGCCTACGCCCGCGGCTGTGTCGAGGTCATCAAACGATACGGCACCGAGTATGAGGGAAAACCAATCAGCGACCCGGACGTCTTTACCGACGCCGGACTCGCCCTCGGAAACGAACTGATCCAGCAGGCCAACGAGATGCTTCAGGACCGCCAACACATCGAAGGAAAAAAGGGCGAATACCGGAGATACATGAACGCCATCAAAAAGCATGAACGCGCCATGCAAGCCGCATCAACCCTCGCCGGACCCGATGCCGATGACGCACTGATGAGACTCTGGAAGTTCGCCCTCGATCTCTGCAGCCGCGAAAACAGGCGCCTCCGCGAAGAGTACCAGAGAATCGGCGGAGGTCGATCCAAAGTCTCCCTCTCGGAATACCGAAAGCTCGACAGAATCCTCAAACAGCACGACAAACTCATGACCGATTGGCGAGACCGCTACGTCAAACTCCAGGAATACGGCTTCTACCACGCCGACGAACCCGACGCCGGTAAACTAGACGACTGACCGCCAGGCACCAGAGCCCATGGCCGAGAATGAGACCCGTGCCCCGAGGAAACCCGACCGGTCACATCCTCACAATCGGCCTCGTCAAACATGTAGGACCGCCGCGACCTTTGCGGCAAATCTCCTTTCCCTCAAACTCGAACACCTCCGCCCCCGCGCGCTCGAGCGACAACCGCGTCTGCGGGTTTCCCGACAGCATGACACACTTGCGAGGCCCCACCGCCAGAACATTGCACCCCATCGATTCAAATTCCTCATCCGGCACTTCGACAAGCTCGAAACCGCGCGTCAACAGAGACTCCCGAAACGAAACCGGAAGCAGCGGCGAGTAGACGAGCATCAGATCTCGATCGATCGGACTGAGAACCGACATCAAATGGAACACATCGTCCGGCCCACGCCAATGAACCAGATCCACCACAATCAATTCGTCGATGCAGTCACCCAGCAACACCCGAAGCTGCTCAGTCCCTTCGCCGTTCGTCCGATACCCCCGCCCCACCGCGATGACGCGTTCCCCCAGCCACACCACGTCACCCCCCTCCAAGCGCCCGTCCCCCGAAATCGCCCCGCAAACCTCGACCCCCAGCTTCGCGAACGCCTCCGCTTGCTCTGCCGGCTCCCCGCGCCGGGCACCCTTGCCCATGCTGCCGAGTATGACACCCCTCTGACACACAAGGCTCGCATCTCGCGTGTACATCGAGTCCATTTCCGGCGTTTTTTGGGGCAAGAAGTGGGTCTCGACGCCGAAACGCGCCAGCAGTGACACGAACCTGTCATACTCTGCAGACGCCCGCCCCAACTCCGGCGCCCCCCCATAGTTAAGGTCCTTCCATTGTCGTTCGATGGCTTCGTTACTGACGAAGGCGTCTTTGGCGTGTTTGATCAAGACGCTCTTGAGGTCTGCGACATCAGATTGCAGATAGGTTGTCATCTCATTTCTCATCGGGGGTCATGGCCGTACCGCGTTCGATGGCGCCGTTGCCGTATCGATTGCGGATTTCATCGACGGCCTGGTCGAGTTGGCGCGTGTCACGACGGTCATCGGTCGCATCGAACAAGGCGAGTTGTTCATCGCGTGACTCCGTAAGGTTCGACGCAGCCATTCCGATCAATCGGACAGCCAACTCGTGCTTGCTCCACCACGGTTGGAACAGTGTCGACGCAGATCGCCAGAGCGTGTCGGTTTCGTCTGTTCCTTCCGTCAGCGTTAGGCTTCGCGTAACGGTCGCGAAGTTCGACGTTCGCACTTTGATGGAAACCGTTCGGGCGACGCGGCCATGCCGGCGCAACCGACGGGCAACACCTTCCGTATGATGGAGCAACACGCGGCGCAGGTGGTCTTCATCGTTCACGTCAACGGAGAACGTCACCTCGTGACTAATGCTCTTGGCCTGGCGGTCGGTGATCACGTCGCGATCGTCGATGCCTCGAACGAGGCGATAGAACCGCTCACCCGTATCGCCGAAGTGTTGTCGGAGTTCTTCCTTGGCGTGTCGGCGAAGGTCGGCGAAGGTTTGCACGCCGAGCCGTTCGAGTTTGGGGAGGGTCGCCTTGCCGACACCCCAGAGGCGCGACACGGGTAGTGGATCGAGAAACGCGAGTATTGCATCGGACTGCACGACGACCAACCCATCCGGTTTTTCCTGATCGCTTGCGAGTTTGGCGAGAAACTTGTTCGACGCGACGCCGATCGATGCAGTGAGCTGGGTCTCTTCTTGGATCCGCTGTTTCAGCTCGCGAGCGATCTTCTCGGCCGGGCCGAGCAGGCGCGTCGAGCCGGTCACATCGAGGAACGCCTCGTCGATCGATAAGGGTTCGACTTTGGGGGTGTAGTGCTCGAAGATCGAGAACACCTGCGCCGAGGCCTCGGAATAACGGGTCATGCTGGGTCGAACGATAATCGCGTCGGGGCAGAGGCGGACGGCCTGTGCCATCGGCATGGCACTTCCGCAGCCGAAGGGCCTCGCTTCGTAACTGGCTGTCGACACGACACCTCGCCCCTTGGGGTCACCGCCGACGAGTACGGGTTTTCCGCGCAGCTCGGGATGGTCGCGTTGTTCGACGGCGGCGAAAAACGCGTCCATGTCGACGTGCAGGATGTGACGATCAGGTTTCATTCTCGGTCGACGGCTGTGCGTCCGCCCCATCCTCTTCGAACGCTTCGGCAAGAAGTCCTGGCGCGTCCATCGTCATCAGCTTATCCGCGCCGATGAACCGCACCTGTCCGGTGTCTCTTTGAAGCTCGCGCACGACGATGCAGAAGGCGTCCAGCACGGTCTTGGGGAGTCGGCGATCCTCGCCGCGCTCTCGCCTTTTGACGGCGGAGCGATGCCTCGCGAGGATTCGCTCGGCGTCGGGCGCACGGTCTTCGAGAACGTCGTAGCACGCACCGCGCGCGGTGAGGATGGCGGTCTTCCGACGGCCGTCCAGTCCGGGCAAAACCAGAAGACCGTGCATCAGCGATTCCGCCCGGCGAAGCATGACGGCGTGTTCAAATGCCGCCTGCAACAAAGCGACCTCACGTGTCGGCGCCACCTCGAGATCCGTCTCCCAGCTCATGACTTGCTGGGCATCGTGGCTGGGATCGAGCTGGACCAGCGGCGTGTCATCGATCCCTTGAAGAAGCTCGTCGCGTTGGCGAATGCGGTGGTGGTACGCTTCCTCATCGACGCGCCGCGCGCAGGGTCCGGCGCATTGACGCAGATAGTAACGGTTGCAGAGCGTGGCTGCGTCGGCGCCCTGCAGAGACGGCAGCAGATTCGCCGTCGGGGTCGGGGAGGGGCACAGTGCCAGGCCCAGCGTGGCCGCGACGGCGTCGCGCAACGCCCTGGCCTGGTGTACACTGCGGAAGGGCCCGAAGCAGCGCCGGCCCGACTGCGGCTGGGCGAAGACATCGAGCTGACTCCAGGGTTTGCCGTTCTCGCAGAGATAGGTGTATTGTGTCCACCGGCGCATCTGGCGGTTGAAGGGCGGTCTGAGTGCGCGGATCAGCTCGGCTTCGATCAACAGTGCTTCGAGTTCGCTGTCGGTTGGTCGGACATCGACCCGGGCGACCTGCAGGGTCCAGCCGCCGAAGTGGTTTCCGCCCGTCGTTGTTCGAAGGTGGGTCCTCACGCGCGTGCGGACGGTTTTCGACTTGCCGATGTAGAGCAGCTTTCCATCGCCATCGTACATGGCGTACACGCCGCAGCCCTTGGGCAACTTCTTCAAATCGTCGACGGAGGTTCGAACGATCCCGCCATCGGATGCGTCCAGCGCGGAAAAGGCTGTCGTGCTCGACCGGCGAGTTCGTTCTCTTACCGGGCGGGTGGCGAACTCGACGGCGCGTGCGGATACGCGAAGCGATACATCCGGGCGGAGATCACGAGATAGCGATGTGAGGCGCAGGCCATCCAGCGCACCGGGGTTCGCGCAACCGGAGAGGCGAAGCTGGGCGAGCGCGTTTGACGGTGCGGCACTGAGCAACGCTTCTATCTGCTCGCGAAGTCGATTCTTGGATCTGCCCGTCACGTCGACAGGCCAATGGACCATCGGGCGAACCTCGTGCTCCATAAAGGTCGGCGTCAATCCTCGGCTGCCCTCCTCGACAACGACTACGCCTTTAGGCTCGTCCATCTCGGCAAAAGAGACGCGATCGGGTGATCCGGCGTAGACAATCGGAACCGTGCAACCGTTGTCCGACGACAGCGATTGATGTTTGTGGATGTGTCCGGCTGCGACGTAGTCAAACGCCGCCGGGACGGCGTCCTTCGCGATGACGTCGTCGCCGACGCGGAAGCGGTACCCGACCGGACCGCACGTTGCGGAATCAAACGTCTGGTGTACCGCGAGGATTCTCAGATCGGCACGCGTCTTGGACCATTGCGTGGCCTCGAGCGCGAGCGGGAACTTCCTGGCTGATTCTCGCCGTAGACAGGGGAACGATGAGACAGCCAGCACCCTCTTTCCGACTCTGAACCGTAGCGTACACGGCTCGGTGATGATGTGGATGTTCGGATGAGAAAGGAAGACGCCCGCGGGAATGGTCGAGCGTTCGTGGTTTCCGGGTACGATGACGACAGGGATGCCCTTGGCAGCGACGCCCATCAGCGGCATGGCTGCTTCCACCATGGCCCGGCTGCTGGGTTTGGGCATGTCGAAGAGATCCCCGGCGTGAAGGACCAGGTCGACCCCCTCGACCGTGGCCCGTTCCAGAACGCGTGTGAAGCTTTGGACGAGGTCGTCACCGCGGCGCGGGCGATTGTGCCTTGGCCTGGCGGGGAGGTCGGCACCGATGTGCGAGTCGGCGGTGTGAAGGATTCGCAGCGGTCGGGTCATGGATGCCATTAGAACGGATCGACGGCGACGAGCCAAGAGATTTGTTCGGTTTTTGTTAGAATGGGTGCGGCGGTCGTCGAGCGAGGGCGCCGGGGTGGCCAAGGTCGTTAGCGAAGCGCTGACCTGGGGGAATGCTTCGCCCACCGATCATCACCGCCGTCCCCGCCTTACCACCCTCCCGGTTCAGCCCATCGCGCGCCCAACCGATCCAATCCCGTTCGCTGGAAGACCGCGAAGTCCAGCAGGTCGATGTGGTCCTGTGGCGCAGCCTTGAAATCGAAGGGCTCACACCCTGGTTGGAACGGTTGTTCATCCGGGCCGGTCATGCAGGCGTCCCAGGCTGCGAAGTCGTTCAGCGTTCGGACCCGATCCCCGTCGTAGTCGCCGATCCCGAATTCGTAGGCGCCCATGTCGATTCGTCCGCGCAGAATGCGAACGTGACCGTCGGCGTCGCGATAGGAGGCCAGCGACGGGTCGGGGTCTCCGAGGTCGATAACTGGCGAGAACATCGAGAGTCTAAGGTTGTCGTCATCGTTACCGACGATGTCGTCCGGGCCGTCCGCGTCGACGAACAGCGGGTCAAGGTCGACATTGCCCATGGTACCAGGCCGGGGAGTCCAATTCTGAAGCACGGAGTAGTTGACAACGGGCGGATACTCGAAGAACCAGATCCCCGCGCCAACATCATGGTCGGTCACGTTGTTCCAGAAGATAGAGTTCTCTGCGCTCACCCCCCCTACCGCCCCAAGTGATCCACCGAGGCTACCAGTATTATGCATGAACGTGCAATTCAAGAGTAAGGTCGACGAAGCTAGTCCAACACGTAGTGCGCCATAATCAGAGCCAGCGTTGCCGCTGAAAACACAGTTGATCAAGATAGCGTTTTCCACATGTGCTCCACCACTCCCCACGGTGATGCCGTCACCGTTTCCGAAGAACCTACAATCGACGATTATTGGAGACCCGCCCGAACTCATACCCTGCGCGCTCTCCAGGAATAGGCATCCATGAATGTGTGGCGCCGTACTACCCCGCACACGAAGGCCCGCATGGCCATTGCGAATGAAACGACAGCCTGAAATGGTTCTACTGGAGCCGTAGATCAATCCCACGGTGCCGTTTTGGACAAAAGCGCAATCGATAAAGGACGGGTCTAGGCTTGGCTCGTCCCAGTTCCACACATCGGCCCCGATACCGCGATTGCGTATGAACGTGCAATTCTCAAATGTCGGATCGCCGAGACGCGACATCACGCCTCGCACGGCATTATCTGTGAATGTAGAGTGTCGCACCGTGAGGCTGGAGGCCTCGGCCCTAAGACCCGTTCCTTCGCTACTTCGTACTGTCACACCGTCCAGGATGCTGGTCGTGTCAAGATCCTCAGCGAGGACCACTGGGTCACTATTGTCGCAATAGCTCGGGCGGCACAGTTCGCAGCAGTAGAAACGTGCAAGTCCAGCACAGAAATAATCCCATTCCTGAGTGCAATCGGGTGAGGAAGACAGAAGATCAACAACGATTTGCTCGCAGACCGGATCATCACAGCCGCCCTCGCCCGGCCGTTCGATGCAGCAGTTGCTGGTTGGCTCGAGCGTCGGATCATCGTCTTGGCTGAGATCGCCATCAAGAATCGTCTGATTGACAGCGATATCGCGCTGGCGGCGCTGGGTCTCCCAGCCCGCAAACCCACCATAGATGCCGACGTTGTTCATCAGCTTGAATGTGGCTGACGTAGGGTCGTCAGGGTCTGTGCGCCTGCTCGGGAGATACGTCCCCGCTGCTACCCAGATCTCGCAGGGCGACTGGGGCAGGCAGTTGCCCGTGCGTTCCACATCATCGAGTGCCTCCTGGAGATGGTTGTACGCATCTGCCCAGGAGCTGCCGTCGCGCGCGCCGGCGACGTTCGTGTTGACGAAGATCACGCGGGTGCCCGAGGGCTGGAATGCGTTGGCGACTGGGGGCAGGGCGGAGCACGCGCAGAGGATCGACCCAACGCAAATGAGAACGGTGGAGTTGTGCTGCCGGCAGCCGTTTAATGTTCTTCGCATGGCGATGCCCGTTTTATTATAGCAGGTTGCCGCAGTAGTTTCCGGGTGCAATGCGATGTCGCGAGGGGTCGGCAGAGCCGTGTGAGTCGTCAGGTATCCGGAGGAAAAATCAGCTCTCCTCAATCGGCGCCGGGGCTGACGTGGTACCACGACGTCGAAACGCGAAGAGATCATTCCTCCAGGTCAGCGCTTCGCTAACGACCTGAGCCACCCAGCCGTCCGTCCCCCACCGTTGCTTCGCAACAATGGGGCACCCAGCGCGCCATCCATACAAGAACCGTTCCGAACAGGATTGGGGGCACCCTTGCGTGCTCGTTTTCCGCCCTCACCCTAACCCTCTCCCTGGGAGGGGGGATGTTGGCAACCGCACGGCGGTATTGGGATCGGTTGGGCATGGCATTCGGTGCCAGCCCTGAAGGGTGGCGTTACAGGCACCGATTGAGAATCGGTGCCACATGCTGAGCGGCACTACGCTTGGCCGTGGCACCGGAGGCTGCCCGCTCCTTTTCAGTCGCGTCTCGGATTCGTGGGGCAGTGCGAATCATTCCTCCAGGTCAGCGCTTCGCTAACGACTTGGGCCACCCAGAGGGCCTTACGCGGATCAAGAGCAGAGGCGCTCGGCGCAAAAAAACGGCGGCTGAGGGTGATGATGCCGCCAGCCGCCGCTGAGTCACTTTGGGATGAACCGCTAGAGTTCGACAACAATGTCAAACACGGCGTGCTCGAGCGCGCGATCGTGCTCGGGGCAGCAGCCCTTCTTCTTCTTGATGATCACCTTCTTCTCAACGGTTTTCTCGCGACTCTTGCCGCAACCGCCTTTGCCGCAGCCGCCCTTGACCACGACCTTCTTGGCCTTCGCGCTCTTGTCGCAGCCGCCTTTATCGCAACCACCCTTGCCACAGCCAGCCTTGGCCGCGACCTTCTTCGACTTGCCGCCTTTGTCGCAGCCGCCCTTGTCGCATCCGCCCTTGCCGCCGCAACCCTTGGAGGCTGCCTTCTTCGAGCAGTCGCCCTTGCCACCGCAACCCTTCGAAGCGGCCTTCTTGTCGCAACCGCCTTTGTCACAGCCGCCCTTGTCGCATCCACCCTTGTCACAGCCGCCCTTGGCCGCGAACTTCTTGGAGCAGTCGCCCTTGCCACAGCAACCCTTCGAAGCGGACTTCTTGTCGCAACCGCCTTTATCGCAGCCACCCTTGCCGCAACCACCCTTGTCGCCCATTCCGTGATGGAGGGCTTTGAGCAGCTCATGCAAACGACCCATGGAATGGCAGTCGCCGCCGCCGCACCCGCCGTGGGCCTTTCCGGACCCGTGATGACCGATGAAGGCCTCTATGTGTCCGTGGCCCTGGGCTTTGTGTCCGTGGCCCTGGGCTTTGTGACCGTGGCCACCGCGTTTAACATTGCACGACTTGCAGCCGGCGCAACAGTCGCAGGAGCATGCGCAGCCCGCGGCGGCCTTGTGGAAGTCGCCGAATGCGCGATCGGCGAAGCCGTGCGACTGATCGCCGAACGGCGCGGCGATGACAATCTTCTTGGTGATGCACTTGTCACAATCACCGGCTTGCACGGGATTCGTTGCGAACACCACGAGAGGCATCGCCGTAAGTACGAACAGCTTCAGTCGCGACAACATTGCGTCTCCTTTCAAAGACAAGGATCTTCTTCGATCCACCCCTGGCGACTCATCTCGCCGTTGGCTTTTTTCCATCTTCCCAACAGTGGATCCGAGGCATCTCGAAGGCAGCTCCACCGTCGGGCTCGAACAGTCACGTCAGCTTCTTTACGATCGGACTGACCGGTCCTGCCTCTCCTTCGGAATCCAGCTCGACGATCTGGAGATTGTCTCCGAAGTATTATCGGCACTGAGCGGTCAACCTCGCCGGTACGCTTTGTCGCCGCTCGTTGCGGTCAGGGCGTGGGTAGGCTCTCTTGCAGCATGTGCCGAACCACCCGCCGGAAACGCGATGGCGTGGTTGGATCCCCTCCTCGGTCGGAATGCGCCGCACGCCGTTTGCAGCAACAGATCATGAGGATGCCAGAACCGCCCCGGCGTCGTCAAGCGCGTCCTACAACAAAGGACGTATTTCGCCCGGCCGTTACACTGCTGTTAAGAAAATGTACGGGGCATATTCGCGCGTAAACCGCCGCTGCTGGAAGTGAGGACCTGACGCCAGCCCACGCATTTCCGTCGATCTCTTTGTTGAATCCGAAGCGGCACTACTGGGATGCATCATCGCTTCGGTGGCTGCGAGTCCATAGGCGATCGGCGGCGGTCGACCAGCGTCGGGTGCGTCCCGGGGCTCTGCGCTCGGCAAGAACCCGTGATGATGACACTCGATGGAAGATGTGTGGCGTGACGCAGGATTATCGGTGCTTCGGTGCGGAAGTTTCTTGAACCGGCCGTGCGAAAGGCGGACAATGCTCGTTGGGCTCACCCGCAGGGTCCGAGGCCATCGGAGAGTGCTCGTGGCGGAGACCGAACCAGGTGAAGTGACACGTTTGCTCGCGGCCATCGGCGAGGGCAGCGATGACGCGATCGAAGCGTTGCTGCCACTGGTCTACGACGAATTGCGGCGTCTGGCGGGGCTCTACCTGCGTGGGGAGCGAGCGGAACATACGCTCCAGCCGACGGCGTTGGTTCACGAAGCCTACCTGAAATTGATCGATCAGCGCACCGCGGGGTGGAATGACCGTGCGCAGTTTCTCGGTGTGGCTGCGCAAGCGATGCGGCGAATTCTCGTCGATCATGCGCGTCGTACGAAGGCGGTGAAGCGAAGCGCAAAAGGCGAGCGGGTCCCGCTCGATGATGCGGTGGCGTATTTCGAGCAGCGTGGCGAGGATCTGGTTTCGCTGGATCGTGCTCTGGCCCGACTTGGGGCCGTCGACGAGCGCAAGGCGAAGATTGTCGAGCTGCGTTTCTTCGGGGGTCTTACCGTTGACGAGGCGGCGGACGTCCTGGGTTTGTCCCGTCGCTCGACCGAGAGGGAGTGGACGCTTGCGCGGGCGTGGCTTCGTGGCGAGATCGTGGGCGAGGCGTGAGGATTCGCTGCGAATCGGGAATGGTGGATGCTGAGGTCTGCGGCCGTGAGAGGTGAACGTGCGTTCTGAGCTTTGGCAACGAGCGGGTGAGCTGTTTCACGATGCGCTGGAACGCGACGCGTCGCAGCGCGAGGCGTTTCTTGGTGAGGCGTGCGGCGGCGATGCCGGACTTCGCTTGGAGGTCGAGCGGTTGCTCGCGCATCACGATGCGGCAGGAGATTTTCTGGAGCCACCGGATCCGGTCGCCGCGCAAGAGGAACATCCGGGCTCGGTCGTCGGCAAACACATCGGATCGTATCAACTGACTCGGGTGATCGCGTCGGGTGGAATGGGCACGGTTTACGAGGCGTTGCAGGACAATCCGCGTAGGACGGTCGCGCTCAAACTGATGAAGCAGGGTCTTACATCGCGATCGACGTTGCGGCGGTTCGAGTATGAAGCTCAGGTGCTCGGTCGGCTTCGTCATCCTGGAATTGCGCAGGTATTTGAGGCTGGGACGCATGACGCGGGCGACGAAACGGTTCCGTTCTTCGCGATGGAGTTCATCCGCGGCGTTCCGCTTACGCAGTATGCGGAAGAAAACGACCTTGGGACGCGGCGACGGCTCGAGCTGTTCGCGAAAGTGTGCGACGCGGTTCATCACGGACATCAGCAAGGCGTGATTCATCGTGATCTCAAGCCGGGAAACATCCTGGTGGATCGCTCCGGTCAGCCGAAGGTCATCGACTTCGGTGTTGCGAGGGCGACGGACGCGGAGTTCGATGCGACGACCCTTCGCACGGACGTGGGACAGTTGATTGGAACACTTCGCTACATGAGCCCGGAGCAAGTCACCGGGCTCTCGGCGGATCTTGATGTGCGCTCCGACGTTTATTCGCTCGGCATCGTGCTCTATGAGTTGTTGACCGGGCGGCTGCCGTACGATCTCGAACAGAAGTCGGTTCCCGAGGCGGCGCGTGTGATTTGCGAGGAGGAGCCTGCGTTTGCCAGTTCCGTCAACAGCGTCTTCCGGGGCGATGTGGACACGATTCTGAGAAAGGCGTTGGAGAAGGAGATCGACCGGCGGTATGACGCTGCGGCAGCGCTAGCGGCGGACCTTCGACACTATCTGGCAGACGAGCCGATCTCTGCACGGCCGGCCAGCACGCTTTACCAACTTCGGAAGTTTTCGCGTCGAAATCGCGGGCTCGTCACGGGTCTGGCGATCGCGTTCCTCTCACTGGTGATTGGTACGGTCTACGCCACGCGCTGGGCTTTGGAGGCGACGGATGAGCGGAATCGCGCGGTGGCAGCGGAACAGGTAGCCCAGGAGCAGGTCGAGGCGACACGGATCGAAGCGCGGAAGGCCGAGCGCATCAATCAGTTTCTCCGTGACATGCTTGCGGCGGCCAGCCCGGAGGAATCGCGCGGGGAGGCGATTCTTGTTCGAGAGATTCTCGATCGTGCGGCGGTTCGGATTGGGAGTGAACTGAAGGGTGAGCCTGCCGTAGCGGCCTCAATACGCCACACGATCGGGCTCACGTATCAAGCGCTTGGCGCCTATGGCAAGGCCGAGTCGCACCTGCGGGCCGCGGTCGAAAGGCGGCGGGCCGTTCTCGGAGATCGTGACGCCGAGACGCTTCAGTCGATGGGCGCCCTGGCGACGGTCTACCGCGATCGCGGTAAACCGTCAGAGGCTGAGACCCTCTGTCGACAGACGGTCGACCTCGCCCGCGAGACCCTGGGGGATGATGCACCGGAAACGCTCAGCGCGGTGAACCTGCTTGCGCTGCTGCTTCAGGATCGCGGACTCGGCGCTGAATCGGAACCGCTCTACCGAGATCTTCTGAATCGAAGGAAGCAAATGGGCGGCGAGGAAGATCCGGCGACGTTGCTGGCGATGAACAACATGGCGTGGCAGTTCTGGTCGGAGGGCAAGCTCGAGGAGGCGGGCGGCCTGTTTGGCAAGGCGCTTGAAACTCGCCGGCGCGTTTCGGGAGAGGACCACCCGGAAACGCTTCGGACGATGATCAACCTGGCCAATGTTCATCGGGAACGTGGATCGTTAGAGGAGGCTGAGCCGCTCGCGACGGCTGCGCTGGCGAGCTGTCGGCGTGTGCTCGGTAAGCGTCACGCGATGACACTTTACGCGGCGGACCGCTTGGCGTGGCTCTATTTTGTGCTCGGTCGCCTGGATAACGCTGAGCCACTCGCTCGAGAGACACTCGCGCTTCGCCGGGAGGTGCTGGGCGAAGACCATCAGCACACGTTCTACTCGGCGCATACGCTTATCGTTATCTTGACGGAAAAACGCGACGTGGCGGAAGCGGAGAAGCTCGCGTTGGTCAACCTTGAATCTCGTCGGCGCGTTCTGGGGCCCCAACACACGGAAACGCTCTCTTCTGCGAACAGTCTCGGCATTGTCCTGAGCCGGCAACAGAAGTATGGCGAAGCTTTGGCGCTGCTGCGTGAGACACTGGCGGTGTATGAGCGCGTCATGGGTGAGGATCATCCGGAGACACTTGACGTACGGCACAACATTGGGCTCGTCCTGGAAGGCGGGCGTCGCCTGCAAGAGGCTGAGGAGGTGCTCCGCAACGCGCGTGGAAGGGTGTTTCGAACGCTCGGTCGGGAGTCTCACGAGTGGATTCACTGCAGTCACAGTCTTGCTCGCGTTCTTGTGGCCTTGGGGGATGGGGAGAGGGCAGAGCCCCTGCTGCGGGAGCTTGTCGAGGTCGCAGTTCGGGTGCTTCGCGATGAGGATCCTCTGAAAGCGGAGGTTTTTCGTGATCTGGGGCGGTGTTTGACGGGCAAGGGAGAGTACGAAGAAGCGGAGCGACATCTTCGAGAGGCCTTCGAGAGACTCGAACGCCTGGACGGCATCCACCCTGACCGTGTGAAAGCCGTGGCGACTCGCCTCGCGGAACTCTATGATGCGTGGGGCAAGCGGGGCGAGGCTGCTCAGTGGCGCGAGACGGCGGACGCCGACTGATCCGTTCAGCCGGCTGGCGCGCAGGCTTATCATCTCAGCGACGAAGGCGTATTCGTCGTGCGAAGCGACAGATTCTCTAATCGCGAGGCGTCACGACCATGCCCAATACCCATCCCGTTATCGTGGTTCATGGCATCCAGGGTTCCTGGCTGAAGGACGAGTATCCTGTTGACTATCAGGATTCGATCCTCTGGACGGGGATTCTGCGCAAGAACTTCAATGCCCTTCACCTGCACGCGCTGGACTCGTCGGTTGACGCGGAGCCGAAGCGTCTTGTGCAGCCGCATCAGGCCATTCCGCTGATCTACGAGTCGCTCGTCTCGGAGATTCGTGATGAACTGGAGGATACCCATCCCTATGTGTATGCGTTCACGTACGACTGGCGGAAGGACAATCGCCTCGCCGCGGAGGAACTCGGGCGGTTCGTCGAGCGGGCGCTTCACATCGCCGGCGTACACGAGAAAGCCAGGAAGCCGTCGGCCCGCAAGCCTCGGCGCGTGACGCTGGTTGGTCACAGCATGGGCGGGCTTGTGATCAAGTGGTATATCACGAAGGTGCTCGGTGCGGCCAAGGCGGCCAAGATGATCGACAGGGTCGTCACGATCGCCACGCCGTATCGAGGTAGTCTCAAAGCGGTCGAGGCGTTGCTCCCCGGTGCCCGAAACCTCTTTGGATTCGAGAACAAAAAGTCGATGCGGCACTCTGCCCGGACCATGCCGGGTGTGTATCAGCTTCTACCGAGCTGGCCTGGCGCGGCGGTTCGGTTGAGCAACGGTAAGGCCCTCGACATTTTTGACTCGAAGACCTGGCAGAAATCGATGGTCGACAAGATGGGGAAGCGCTTCGGCGGACCGGCATTCTTCCGGAAGATGCTCGCGGATGCAAAGGCGTTCACGTCGGCGGCGAGCACTCCCTGGCCTACATTGCTCTGCCGAAAGGTGTTCACGGCGTACGGCATCAATACGGAAACATGGCGGCAGGTGCCGGTGGACACAACGGACGGGAACTTCTTCCGATTTGACCAGGCAAGCGTTGACGGCGACGATCCGAAGTACCCCGGCGGCGACGGCACCGTTCACACGGTCTCGTCGATTCGCGGGGAGCTGGCCAAAAAGCATCGCAAGAGTGATCGAAAGGAGCTCAAGGATCTACTGGCTGGTCACCACGCCAACATGCCGAACCACAACGGCGTTCAGGACTGGCTGCTCGGCGTGCTGAACCTCAACGAACACAGCCGTTCGTCGTTCAAATCGCCGAGGTAGTGTTCTGTCGAGGGAAGGGCCGAAGTCGTTCACGGCGGCGAAATCCGTTGCGGCTGCGGGCGGCGCCGGGGGGAGCGGCGTGATCGCGGGATCGGTTCGGCACCATCGGCGCCGTTGGATACGGGATCGCCGCCGAGCTGGGCGAGATCGTTTCCGCCGCGGCGCTTGCATCTGTCGGGCGGTCGCGGTATACGATGTCCCGACGCGGGGCGATTAGCTCAGTTGGCTAGAGCGTTCGGATCACACCCGAGAGGTCACAGGTTCGAGTCCTGTATCGCCCAGTGACGCACATCCCGCAGCGCGTGTGATCGAACGCGGCCTCCCCGTGTACCCAGCCAGGAATGACCGTATGATTCGCAGGGCATGACCGAGAAGACATCCATCGAAACGGCGCTGGCCTACCACGAGGCCACCAAGCATCATCCGCACCGCTACGCGCGAAGCCCAGGCTACCTGGACTGGGCGACGCAGCCCGATCCGTTCCGCCGATACGCGGGCTCGGAATGCACTCCGCTGGTGCGCGACGAATCGCGGTCGTCGCCTTCGTATGACGAGGTCCATGAGCCGGGGGCGGTGACACCGGTTCCGGTGGATTCGGCGACCCTGTCCGAGTTCCTCCGGTGCTCGCTGGCGTTGTCCGCCTGGAAGGCGCTGGAAGGGGCCCGCTGGGCGCTACGCGTCAACCCGTCGAGCGGGAACCTGCACCCCACGGAAGGCTATCTTGTCGTCGGCGAGGTCGAGGGGCTCCTGGACGCAGCCGGTGTGTTTCATTACGCGCCGAAGGAGCACGCCCTCGAGCGTCGCTGCGAGTTCGCCGCTTCAGCATGGACCCAACTGGCGGAGGGCTTTCCGGCGGGGACGTTCTTCGCGGGTCTTTCATCGATTCACTGGCGAGAGGCCTGGAAGTACGGCGAGAGGGCGTACCGATACTGCCAGCACGATGTCGGGCACGCACTGGCTGCACTGAGCTTCTCGGCGGCCATGCAGGGCTGGAGGGTCCATCCGCTGGATCAGATGGGCGATGAAGAGATCGCCGCACTACTGGGCCTGGACCGCGACAGCGACTTCGACCAGGCCGAGCGCGAGCACCCCGATCTGCTCGTCGCGATTATCCCTGCGAAGGAAAGCTCACGAGAATGGCCTAGCACGCTTCCGAGCGAAACCATGGACGCGGTCATGAATGGAACATGGTACGGGCGCGCGAACCTCCTCAGCCCCGATCACGTCGAGTGGGATCGGATCGACACCATGGCCGAGGCATGCGCTAACCCGTCGATGAAAGAACCGGAGCAATCCGCTCTACCCACGACTTGGCCCAAGCCGCTCCGCGCGGACCGTCCTTCCTTGCGTGCTAGAAACGTCATCCTGCAGCGGCGCAGCGCCGTGGCCATGGACGGTTCGACGAGCATCAGCGCGGACGCTCTCCACTTGATAATGGATCGATTGATCCCGCGGTTCGATCGTGCGCCGTGGTGCGCTCTGCAACCGCCGGCGTTCATCAATCTCGGCCTCTTTGTCCACCGCGTCGATGGACTGGCGCCGGGGATCTACTTTCTCGACCGCGCGAACAACCGGTCAATGCCCCCGCGCGACTCGATGCGCCAGGAATTTGAATGGAGCAGGCCCCCTGGATGTCCGACATCGCTGCCTTTGATCCACCTGGTGTCCGGCGATGTTCGGTCAATCGCGGGGCAATTGAGTTGCGGTCAGAGTATCGCCTCCGACGGCGTGTTCAGTGTCGCGATGATCAGTGAGTTCGAAACACGGATCCGCGAGCGCGGCGCTTGGATGTACCGCCGTCTGTTCTGGGAAGCGGGAATGATCGGGCAGGTGCTTTATCTCGAAGCCGAAGCGGCGGGCGTGCGCGGAACGGGCATCGGCTGCTACTTCGATGACCCTGTGCACGAGCTGTTCGGGCTCGCTGACAAGAAGCACCAGTCGCTCTATCACTTCACGGTCGGCGGACCGGTCGAGGACCCGCGGTTAACGACACTGCCGCCGTACGCCTCGGGACCGATCGCGTAGCTCGGACGTCTCGACATCGCATGTCACAACAAGTACGCAGCCGCGAAGAAGCCCAGGTACGTCCCGATCCCATAACCCAGCGAGCCGACGAGAACGGCCGGAAGCACCAGATCAGGCCGAGACAGGCTTCTGGCCAGCGCCAGCGCCGACGTCGCACCGCCGATGTTCGCCTGCGACGCCACAGCCGCGACGTCCACGTCGATCCGAAACAGCCTGGCCAATACAAACGTGATGACGCCATGGATAAAGACGACCACCATGACGAAGACGAGTAACGTCGCACCAAGGCGGCCGATTCCGCTGAGCGCCGCCACGTCGCAGTAAGCGCCGATCACGGCGAGAAAGAGATAGACGGAGAACATCCCCAGGACGCGCGTCCCGCGCAACCGATTGACGGCGGGAATCTGCGCCAAAACAAGAGCGAACGTCGTGAGGATCAAGACAGACGGCACGTTCACGCCGCGACCGCTCAGCCAGTCGGCAAGTAGATCCGCCAACCAGATTGCGGCTGACCCGGCCGCAAGGAGCACCCCCACGTCGATCGGATGGACCGATTCGGTGTCATCCTCGATGACCGACGACTCCACCGCCTCGGCAGACGTCGAGTTCTTCGCCCCGATACCGGCAGGCCAATACCGCGAAAGGAATCGCGGGACGGCGATCGTCACTACCATCCACAGCGCGGTCAGAATGTTGTCCGCCGCCGTGGCTGCCCCGTAGAGAACGCCCTCTTTCACCAGCCCATAGTGCAATGCCAGCGCGTTGAAGTTGACACTCCCGCCGGTGTACGTCCCGACGAACGCCGCGCCGAGCGGGCGGTACAACTCGCCGATCGACTCGGCGCCGCCGATCACCTTCATCGCCACCACAACGCCGACGACGGTCCCCGCGGATCCGATCAGGAACATGGCCAGCATCGGAAAACCCGCACGAAGCACGCTGCGCAGATTCACGGGCAGCAGCAACCAGAAGATCGCCAGCGGAGCGACGTACGTAAAGACGCCGCTGTAGATCGGCGCTTCGGTCGAATTCGTCGGAATCACACCGAGGTTGGCGGTGACGGCGGTCACCACGATGACCAGCAGCGCACTGCCGAAGTGCTTGAAGAACGTGTGTCGAACGAGCCATTCCGACACGACGACATTCACGCATAATACGGTCAGTATAAACAACGGATGCGCAAACGGACCCACGACGCTCTCCGCCGACCATCAACCACCGCGACCACAATCTACGTGTTGTATCCGCCTCGACGATCGTTGACCAGGGACATGGCGCCACGCCGAAGAACGCAAGAAGGTCGCCGGGGACACGCCACCATCGATTGAAATGAGCGAAGATGTCGAGATCGGAAACCGCTCGCTGCCGCTCTTACTCTCGGTTGGCGACCGCGATGGGCGCAGCCTCCAGGTGCAGCTTGCCTTGGTCAATCAGCGCCTTCAAGTCCTGCCCGACCCACTCGGACAGAAGCGTCGCGCCACTGCAGTTCAAGTGTAGCAGGTTGCAGTAGATCGTGCTTGGATTCATTGTGGCGAATCGGTCCGGCCCATAGGCCAGTACCGGAATCTCCAACCGCTCACCAAGCTCAGCCAGTTGTTGATGAAACCGACGGTTGCTCCTGCCCTCGGGTGTGCCCTCGAGGTCTGCGAGGAAGGCGGGATGCTCCGGCGTATCCAGAATCACCACCTGAACGCCCGCATCAATCAGGTCCTGGACACTCCGCTCGAATCGGCTCCAAAGCAGACCGTCGACCTTGGCCCCCGCGTACCAGGCTCTCTTGAGGACCTGAATGCGGCGGTTCATTTCGTCCGGCGAGACGTTCAAGCGTTTTGGGACACCCTCGAAGCCCCGACGCGGAAATGCATCGGCCCGCTTCTTCCACGACGACATGATCCGCCTCCACAAGGTCATTTCACCCGAGAACACGGACGCGACGACACGCCTTCTGGGAACCACTCGAAGACGATCCCACAGGCCCATCGACCCGAGAGTCGCATCGCTGACGAACCGCGTCCCCAAGTTCGGATGATCGTTCACGGACCAGAACGAAATGGACAGCAACATGATCGGTGAGGTTGCGAATCGATGCTCAAACTCACGGTACGCTGCCAGCGTCGAAGCGCCGTCGCCGTTACCCACGGCCACGTTCACGACTTTCTCGGGCCAAACGCCGACCACGTCCGCGACCACTTCCGGAATGACGTGCCATCCCGCCCTTGAATCTCCTGCGACCAACACGCCCGGCCGATCGGTCTGTGTCAGTGCGATGACCTTGTCGCGAAGATAATCCGGGGCCACGGGCTGCGGGTATACCCAAACCGAAACGACAAGATGAACCGCGGCGACGATCACGCAGCCGGTCAATGCGCCGAGTGGGAGCTTGCGCATCGCGGCGAGGATCGATGCCACGCGCGCGGAACGCATGCACGGACGACGACGCGCGCCGGCTGAAGCACTCGAAGCCGATACCGCTATGCCCGCCGGCCGGACCACCGGAGCACTAGAACTGGAAATAGACGAATGGTCGATTGGAACCGCCTTCATAGATGAGGAGCCCGTAGAACATCACGGCGTAGGCCAGCCCGCGCACCAGCACGGGCATGCTCAACAGCACGTTTAAGTCGTTCCTGTAATACTGCGCAGCTTGTACGATGAGCAACGGCGCCACAAACGCAAACAGAGTCCAGAAACCCGTCCCCGCCACCGTGTTCACACCCATGAGAATCCACCAGCACCAGGGCGCCGCCATCGCTGACAAGAACTGGCCGATCTGAGCCATAGAATCTGCCCTGAAGATCAACAAACCGAGACAGATCCAATGGAAAAACAGTACGACGGCGAACCAATGGGCCGCGCGTCGATACGTGGCAGGCAAGATCCCGACCGCTCGCTCGACCCGCGGCGTCACCGCTCGATAGACGATCAGAAGAACGCCGTGGTAGACCCCCCAAAGAACGAACGTCCACGCCGCACCGTGCCACAAACCACTGAGGATCATGGTCAGCAAGACGTTGACCATCGTTCGCCGCGAGCCCTTCCGATCGCCGCCGAGTGGTATGTAGAGATAATCGCGAAGCCATGTCGAAAGGCTGATGTGCCATCGCCGCCAGAACTCCGACGGACTGCTCGCAAAGTAGGGCAGGTTGAAGTTCAACCGAAGTTCGAACCCAAGCACCTTGGCACATCCACGGGCCATGTCGGAGTAACCCGAAAAATCGCAGTAAACCTGAAGCGTGAACGCGTACAGCGCAACGAGAACCGCCCCTCCCAGCGGAGCAGAGGCGGGTTCAAAGACGCCGTCGACGAGGAGCGCAAGGTTGTCCGCAATGACGACCTTCTTGAAGAGCCCCCAGAACATCAGGTATCCGCCCTCGTAAACCTGATTGAGATCCAGGCGGCGAGGGCGACTCACCTGCGGAAGAAACTCCCGTGCGCGGACGATAGGACCAGCCACTAGCTGCGGGAAGAAACTGACGAAGACCGCGAACTCCAGCAAGCTGTTGTGCGAGTGGATCTTCCCGCGGTACACATCGATCGTGTAGCTCAGCGACTGGAACGTGTAGAACGAAATCCCGACCGGTAAGACGACGTTCAGCAATCTGGGTTCGAGAGGCAAACCGATGGCCGTGAGCAACGCCGCGGCGCTGCCCGCGAAGAAGTCGAAGTACTTGAACAGGCCCAGGATCCCCAGGTTGGCGGCCACCGAGACCCACAGGATCATCTTCCGCTTTTGCGGGTCATACGCGTAGGGTCCTCCCCGCGCGCCGATCTCTGCGTTCGGAGGCCCTTCGCTTCGCCGGTCTAGCGCTCGACCGCACACGAAGTCGATCAGCGTGGAAAGCCCGATCAGAGAAAGGAACCGCCAGTCCCAGCAACCATAGAAAAAGTAGCTGGCCACGAGCAACAGCGCGTTCTGCAACCTCAACCGCCGCATCGTCAGAATGTAGAGCACGAGCACGACGGCAAGGAAAGTCGCGAAAGCAAAGCTGTTGAAGAGCACCAAGCAACTCCTGGCGTTTTCGGGCGCACGAACGACCGCATCGATAGACGCCGGAATGAATATCGGACGTTTGCGCGCGCCGGTTGAGATCGGATCTGAAGCGCGGGTCGTGTTTCAGACGTCCAGCGAGGGGGTGATCGGAAGAAGAGACCGTCGTCGCGGCGCTCTGGTCACCTGCTGACGACGAAGACGGGAATGAAGCGACGCGTGAACATAGTTAGCATCCTGTTGAAGAAGTCGCTTTCGGTTGCCCAGGTGTAGCGCCACCCCTTGTGGGTGGCGTCTTACTGTGGTTTTCGTCGCCCACAAGGGGCGACGCTAAATTTCTCAACGGCCTGTTAGGCGCTCGCCTACCCAGCGGAGCACTGCGCCGGTACGGTTGAAGGAGCACGGCGTCTACGGCAAGACGGCTTTCGCTCGCAACGACGCGTCAGCGGTGACCGGCAACACCCCAAGGGCAACACCGTATACCTACGCTTGCCCGTTCATCAGATACTTGTGGATCGAGCGACTGGCCACCTTGCCGTCACCCATGGCCAGAATCACCGTCGCGCCGCCGCGGACAATGTCGCCGCCGGCGAACACGCCCGGAATGCTCGTCATGCCGGTATCATCGATGATGATGTTGCCCCACTTGTTCACCTCGAGTCCCGGCGTCGTCTGAGTCAGCAGCGGGTTCGCCTTCGTTCCGATCGCCACGACGAAGATCTCGCACGGGATCTCGAACTCGCTGCCCTCGATCGGAACGGGGCGACGACGACCGGAATCGTCCGGTTCGCCGAGTTCCATCCGCTGGCAGCGAACCGCCCGCACCCATCCGTCATCGTCGCCGAGAATCTCGATCGGCGTGTTGAGCAACTTCAACTCCACGCCTTCCTCTTCGGCGTGCTTGATCTCTTCGTTCCGGGCCGGCATCTCCGCGCGCGAACGGCGATAAACCAGCGTCGCAGGATCCGCCCCCAACCGCCGTGACGTCCGAACCGCATCCATGGCCGTGTTGCCACCGCCGACGACCACCGCTCGAGTCGGACGAATCACCGGTGTGTCGACCTCGGTAGCGCGATAGGCACCCATCAAGTTGACGCGTGTGAGGAATTCATTCGCAGAGTACACCCCCTTGAGGCTTTCGCCGGGAATATTCATGAAAATCGGCAGCCCGGCACCGTTCGCGATGAAGATTGAATCGAAGCCTTCCTCTTCGAGCAGCTCGGGAATGGTGTACGTCTGCCCGATGATCACGTCGCAAACGATCTCCACGCCGCGACGCTGGAGCGTCTCAACCTCGGCATCGACAACGATGTTCGGCAGGCGAAACTCGGGAATTCCATAGACCAACACCCCGCCCGGACGGTGCAGCGCTTCGAACACTGTCACCGCGTGACCGCGCTTCGCCAGCTCTCCGGCACAGGTCAGCCCGGCCGGTCCGGAACCGACGACCGCCACCTTCTTGCCCGTTGCTGGCGGCGGCTCGAACAGGTCCTTGCGATGCTCCCGCGCCCAGTCGGCCACGAACCGCTCGAGGTGACCCACGCCCACGGGTTCGCCCTTCTTCGCACGAACGCAAACCTCTTCGCACTGCGTCTCCTGCGGACACACTCGTCCCGTCACGCCGGGGAGCACGTTGTCCGCGAGAAGAATGTCCGCCGCTTTCGACAGGTCGTTCTCGGAGACCGCCGAAACGAACGCCGGAATATCGACCCCGACGGGACACCCCGGAATGCACTTGGCATCTTTGCACTGGAGGCAACGCTCCGCCTCACGACAGGCGAACTGCTCCTCGAACCCCTGATTCACCTCCTGGAAATTCCCACTCCGCTCGGTCGCATCCTGCTCGGGCATCTCGTGACGAGGGATCTTCATTCGCTCAGACGGTTTCATGATCGGTCGTTTCCTCTAATCAGCCTCTGCTGTTTATGAACTTGCGCGACACGCAGCCTCTTGCTGATCCAGCTTGCACTGGTGGCCCTTCTGAAGCCGCTCCCACGCGAAGATCTCCTGCTCTTTGTACGTGGCCAGGCGATCGGTCAGCTCTTTGAAGTCGACCTTGTGCGCGTCGAACTCGGGACCGTCGACGCAGGCGAACTTCATCTCACCGCCGACCGTCACCCGACAACCACCGCACATGCCCGTCCCGTCGACCATGATCGGGTTGAGCGACGCGATCGTCGGAACGTTATAGGGCCTTGTGACCTCAGCCACCGCCCGCATCATCGGAACCGGACCGGCCATCAACACCGCGCCGATCTTGCGGCTCTTGTCTTCGAGCATCTCACCCAGCTTGCCGGTGACAAATCCGTTGTAACCGTGGCTTCCGTCGTCGGTGCAGGGGAAGACCTCCTCGCAGTAGGCTTGAAGCTCCTCCTCGAAGATCACGTATTCCTTCGATCGCCCGCCGATCACCGCGAAGACCTTGTTGCCGGCCTTCTTGAGCGCCTCGGCCTGCGGGTAGATGACCGCCGTCCCCACGCCGCCGCCGACCAGCACCGCCTCACCGAAGTCCTCGATCTCGGTCGGCTTGCCCATCGGCCCGGCGATGTTCTGGATCGCCTGCCCGGGCTCCAGCTCGCAGAGAAGCTCGGTCGTCGCTCCGACGACCTGCACGACCAGCGTGATCGTCCCCTTCTCGGCATCGGAATCGGCGATGGTGAGCGGAATCCGCTCCCCCTCGTCACGAACCCGCAGGATGATGAAGTGCCCCGGTTGATGGTGCGCCGCAACACGGGGCGCCTCCGCCACGATCCGACGAACCTTGGGAGCAAGCCACTCGGCACTAACGATTTTGAACATGGATCCCTCTCGTTACTGAGTCTCTGTGCGTTTCCGGTTCCTGAGCCGCGGGCTTTAGCCCGCGCGATCACACGCTGCCCGACGGTCTGTGCCGTCGCGGGTAGGCCGGTTTGCGAGTGCGAGCATCAGTTCCGGTGATCGGGCGGCGGACGACGAGCAACGTCTCGAAAGCCCGCAAACTGGAATTCTCCTCGGCCACACCCGGATAGACCCGCCCCGCCATCGTCAGGCCCCCTGCAATCGGCGCGCCACGCCCCTCTCTGCCCCCCGACAATTCAAGTGTACCTGCTGCGTTTTCAGAGTAAGATCCGGCGGCAGGGAAGCGCTAAATCCGGAAACACCCAGTGATCCGCAAGACGATCATCGCATTGTTGGCACTCGCCGCCCTGGCATCCTTGACCATCGGGGCGATGGGCTGGTACGCCTCGAGCTTTCCGTGGGGCGCGGGCCCCCAATGGAGCGTCGTTGACGACTTGCCGTACCGTCGCTGGCTCAGTGCGTGGCGCTGGCTGCCAGGCAACTATGGCCTTCACCATTGCATTCACGCCCCAGGGGCACGACGGATCTGCTTCGGTGCAAGACGTGGCGACATCGCCTTTGTCTACATCGTGCCGTTCGTCTGGAATGACGAAGCGCCGAGTGTATCGATCAACCTATGGCGTCTGCATTTCGAACGAGAGTCGTATTGGCAACACCCCTTCTCGTCATTGCTTCGTGTTGACGTGCCAGCGACACGCGACGGAGAACCGGTCTGCCTCAACGTCACCGCACCACCCCCCGACGCCACGTGGGACGATCTGATCACAGGCATTCGCATGCCGTTCTGGATTCCCGTGGTCCTCCTCGGATCGTACCCCGCACTCGCGTTTGTCCGAGGCCCGCTGCGCCGCTGGCGGCGAGGCCGAGCGGGCCACTGCCGCAAGTGCGGATACAACCTGACCGGCAACCAATCCGGTATCTGCCCGGAGTGCGGCAGCGAGATCCAGCACGATGCCCCTAACAGGCCCTTGAAAAATGTAGCGTCGCCCCTTGTGGGCGACGAGAACCACAGCAAGACGCCACCCACAAGGGGTGGCGCTACACCTGGGTAACCGAAAGCGACTTCTTCAACAGGCTGCTAACGGCGGGCCGTAGCGAGGAGCGCCCTCGCGCAACGCCCGGCATGTCGCCCGGTTCGCTCCCGCTGTATGATCGCGAGCCAAGGAACCCCTAATCGGAGGCCCGTAGGGCAGGTCGTTCGTCCGCCCAGGGGCGGACGGTTGACCTGCCGTCACCATCTCCATGGATCAGTCGGCACTGTCGCAAGTGCGGATACAACCTGACCGGCAACCAATCCGGAATCTGCCCGGAGTGCGGCAGCGAGATCCAGCACCATGCCCCTAACAAAATGTAGCGTCGCCCCTTGTGGGCGACGAAAACCACAGCAAAACGCCACCCACAAGGGGTGGCGCTACACCTGGGCAGCCGAACGCGACTTCTTCAACAGGCTGCTAACGGCGGGCCGTAGCGAGGAGCGCCCTCGCGCAACGCCCGGCATGTCGTACGGTTCGCTCCCGCTGTATGATCGCGGTCGGAAGTCCCCCTGCATGGAGATTCACTATGAACAAGACCGTGCCGAAGACCGCCGCCATTCTTGCCGCTGCAGTCCTCTGCGTTGTGCCGGCCGCCGCGGACGACACAATCGCCCTTCAAAACACCCACGTCCGCCGGGTATTTGAACTCGACGGCGGCGTCTGGCGAACGACAGAGATCGCACGCGCCGACGGAACCGACAAGCTCAAAGTCCAAAGCGACGAGTTCCTCATCCGCATGATGGACGGAACCGAATTCACCGTGGCCGACTTCCGCGTCGCGTCGGCACCTGTCATCCGCCGAACCGGCGACCAGCAGATTCTGACCATTCGCTACCTCCCCAAAGACGGTCAGCCGGCTTCCGCCCCCAAGGAAGTACGGGTCAGGTACCGCCTCGAAGACGAGCCCTACCTCCGCAAGCAAATCCTGCTCGTATGGCCCGCCGAGGCGGCCATCGACCACCTCGAAGTCGAGCGATTCCGCACAACGGCCCCCTGCAAGCTGGGCGGCCGAGGTGAGCCCATCTTCATCGGACCCGATTGGTTTGTCGGGCTGGAGTACCCGGGTGCAGAGACCACGCACGACCAAGGCCAGGTCTCCCTCGCCCACTTCCCCGGTCTCGCCAAGCAGGCCGCAAACGGCAACTACCATAAGATCGAGAGCAAGACGGCCGTCATCGGAACCGGCCACCCCAAAGACCCCATCGAACTCGCCTTCACCGACTACCTTGACACCATCCGCCACCCCAGCCGCATCCTCCTCCACTACAACAGTTGGTACGACTTCCGCACCACCGAACTGACCCACGACGCAATGGTCAACACGTTCGACGCTTTCAAGAAAAACGTCCTCGACCCGTTCGACGTCAAGATGGACACCTTCGTCCCGGACGACGGCTGGCAAGACCCACAGTCCATCTGGGTCCCGCGAAAGGAACTCTACCCCAACGGTTTCGGCCCCTTGGCCAAAGCGCTCGAGTCACGCGGCACGCGCCTGGGTCTCTGGATTCCGCACAACGGATTCAACCTCGATGCCGACTGGGGCGCAAAACGCGGATACGAAAAGTCCAACGAAGGGCGCTACTACTGCCTCGCCGGACCGAAGTACAACAAGGCCATCCGTAGCGTGCTCGAACGCCTTATCTCCGAAGGAAACATGGCCTACTTCAAACACGACTTCAACCAGCTCCAATGCTCCGCCGAAGGACACGGACACCTCCCGGACAAGAAGCACGGCCACGAAGCGAATCTCGACGCCTTGCTCGATATGCTCGCCTTCGAGCGAAGCCTCAAACCCGACATCTACCTCAACGTCACCAGCTACGTCTGGCACTCGCCCTGGTGGTTGATGCACGCCGACACGATCTGGATGGCCGCCGGCGACTTCGGCTACAACAACGATTGGCCGCAGCTCTCCCCGCGTGAATGGGCCATGAGCTATCGCGACGCGCACTTCCACAAGCTCTACAACGAGCGCAACACACTCGTCCCCCTATCCGCCATGATGACCCACGGTGTCATTCACGGACGCTACCAACGACTTGGTGGAAATGAAGAAACGCTGCGCGAATGGTCCGACTACGTCGTCATGTACTACGGCCGCGGCGTTCAGCTCATGGAGTGGTACATCACACCATACCTCATGTCGAAAGAGCGATGGGAAGTGCTCGGCCGGGCAACGCGATGGGCTCTCGATAACCGCGACATCCTCGACAACGTCGTCCGCGTCGGAGGCGATCCGCGCAAGGGTGAGGCCTATGGCTACGCCCATTGGACAGGCGATCGGGGCCTGCTGGTCATGCGAAACCCGGATCTGCGCCCAAAGAAGATCGACGTCCCGTTCGACAAGTCCGTGGGCTATCGAGCGGACCGCGGCAAGCCGTTCAAAGGTCGTGTCATCTATCCGCACCTCGAACGGCTTCCGGAGACGTTCGTCTCGGGAAAACCGATCCACTTGAACATTCCACCCTGCTCTGTAATGGTCTATGAGTTGGGTACCGACGCCGCGCCGGCCCCCTCACACCGCACGCCTCCCGCACCTCCACGGGCATCCTGCTCGCTGGTGAAAGAAGATAGCGCCGTAGAGAAAGTCGTGGCACGCATCGCCGTTCCCGACGAAACGATGCAGCGCTGCGACCTTTACTTCACGATCCGATCGCCCGCCAAGGCGACAGGCGCGGTCAACATCACCGTGGACGATATCCCTGCCTCCGTTCGGCTCGGTCGCGGAAACGATTGGACGATCTACAGCGTGGACCTGCGATCGCAGAAGGGTCACAACGCCTCCATCGAGATGACCCTCGGCGATCGAAGAGCACCGTTCGGCCGACCGCCGCTCTCGATCGACGCCTGGCTGGTAATGGATCGCCCCGTCGAACCTTCCACCCCGTCTTCGTCGGACCTCCTCCCGATCCCGATCGCCAACAACCATCGCCGGCAGACCGTCGCGCTGCTGTGTGACAAGAAACTCGAGGCCCGTAACAACCGTCGCCCCATGACCGCAAAGCAGCTCCGCGACATCAAAGCCGCCAAGCTCCGCATCGTCGTCTTCGACAGCAACGGCGGACCGCGTTTTGCGGACAAGTCAATTCACCTCAACGGTCAAAAACTCGCACAGGTCCCCCCCAACGAAGAACCGCTCGCCACCTGGAAGCCATGTGTGATCGACCTGGCAAAAGACGCCCTGGGTCGCATTCGGCCGATCAACCACGTGGTGGTCACCAACGCCGCCGGCGACTACTTCAAGTTCTCCGGCTTGTCGCTGGCCGTCCAGCTCGAAGACGGATCCTGGGTCGAAACGCACCCCGACAGCGACGTCCACTCCAGCGTCGCCCGCTGGTCCTACGCGGAGGGAAAATCTTTTACCGACAAACGAAGCGCCGAGATCATGCTGTCCTTTGAATAAAGCCGCTTGGCATCGACCGACGCAGCACACATAATCCACGCTTCGTAGTTCGTCATCCGAAATTCAAAGTCGTCCTTCCATGCAGCCAAACACGCTTGACTGGATCGTCGTCGCCGGTTGCCTGCTCGTGGCCTTCTCGCCCGCGATCTTCTTTGCGCGCCGAGCGGGGAAGGGTACCGCCGAGTTCTTCGCCTCCGGCCGCGCCGCACCCTGGTGGCTGGTGGGAACGTCGATGGTGGCCACCACCTTCAGCACCGACACGCCGAACCTCGTCACCGATCTCGTTCGCAGCAACGGTGTCTCGAGCAACTGGATGTGGTGGTCCTTCCTGCTCACCGGAATGATGACGGTCTTCTTCTACGCTCGCCTTTGGAGGCGCTCCGGCGTCTTGACCGACCTCGAGTTCTACGAACTGCGCTACGCCGGAAAATCCGCCGCCTTCGTCCGCGGCTTCCGCGCGATCTACCTCGGACTCTTCTTCAACTGCGTCATCATGGCCTCGGTCACTCTCGCCGCTGCGAAGATCGCAAACGTCATGCTCGGTTGGGACCGCCTCCAAACCGTCATCGTCTGCGGATCCATTTGTATCGTCTTCTCCGTCCTGTCGGGATTGTGGGGCGTTCTCGCCACCGACATCATCCAGTTCCTTATCGCCATGGTCGGCGTATTCGCCGCCGCCTACTACGCACTCGATCGTCCCGAGGTCGGCGGCCTCGCCGGCATGCTCGAGAAACTCGACCCCGCCACCCTGCAGCTCCTCCCGGACTTCACCAACACCGAACTCACCCTCACGATACTTATCATCCCCTTGACCATTCAGTGGTGGTCCGTCTGGTACCCTGGCGCGGAACCCGGCGGGGGAAGCTACGTCGCACAGCGCATGCTCGCCGCCAAAGACGAGCGCCACGCGCTCGGCGCTACCCTTTGGTTCAACATTGCCCACTACGCCCTTCGCCCCTGGCCTTGGATCATCGTCGCACTCTGCTCCATGCTCGTCTTTCCACAGCTCGCCGACATCAAGCACGCCTTCCCCAACATGGACGAGCAGCTCCTCGCCAACGACATCGCCTACCCGGCCATGCTCACGCTCCTTCCCCACGGACTCCTCGGCCTGCTGATTGCGTCGCTCCTCGCCGCCTACGTCTCGACCATGTCCACCCACATGAACTGGGGGGCCTCCTACCTCGTCCATGACTTCTACCGCCGATTCATGAGACCCAGTGCAACCGAGCGCCATTACGTCTGGGTGTCACGATGTGTCACCACCGCGCTGATGGTCGCCGCCGCCGCCGTCATGTTCCTGCTCTCCACCGCCAAGGAGGCCTTCAACCTTCTTCTGCAGATCGGCGCCGGAACCGGACTGATCTACCTCCTCCGATGGTTCTGGTGGCGCGTCAACGCCTGGAGCGAGATCGCCGCGATGGCCTCCTCATTCGCCATGGCCGTCACACTCTTCATCGCAAAGAAACTCGGAACGAACATCCCCACACACTACGCACTCGTCGCCACCGTCGCCGTGACAACCGTCGTATGGATCCTCGTCACCTTCCTGACGCGCCCCGCCGACCGTCAAACACTCATCCGTTTCTACACGCTCGTTCGCCCCGCCGGACCCGGGTGGAAGAACATCCGAGAAGCCACCGGCGTTGCCGCCTCGCCCGACAGCCTGCCCCAGGCCCTGCTCGGCTGGGTAAGCGGATGCACCCTCGTCTACGCCGCCCTCTTCGGAACCGGAAGCTTCATCTACGGCAACATCACAGCCGGCGTCGTATGCGCCGTGCTATTCGCCATAAGTGCTCTTCTCCTGACAAGACTCCTTCCGGCGATGTGGAGACGCTGACCTGAATTCGTATCCTGTAATTCGTGACCTGTAACTCGTAATTCCCGAAGACCCATCATGCTTATCCGAGGCATCGCAACAATCATGGCCATCGTAACAACCCATTCGGCCGCCGCGGGCACACAAGACCATCCAGCCATCATTCCGCAGCCCGCGCAGATCCAGCGTACCGACGGCGAATTCCCCATATCCAAACTCCGCGCGGTCGAATTCAACCACAGCGACGCCGACGTCCAACCCGTCGCCGAATACCTGGCCAGTTGGCTGTCCGACGCAACACGTCGAACCATCCCTGTAAGCCAAAGCGCAGGGCACCCCGCCTCCGGCACCATCACACTCAACCGAACAAACGCAAACGCCTCCCTCGGCGATGAAGGCTACGAACTCCGCGTCACGACCGACGCCATCCGCCTCTCCGCCCCGACGCCGCGAGGCCTCTTCTACGCCGTCCAAACCCTTCGGCAACTTCTCCCGCCAAAACCCAATGCCACGCCAAACGCCACCCTCCCCTGCCTCGCCATCAAAGACCAACCGCGCTACCGCTGGCGCGGCATGCTCCTCGACTGTTGCCGCCACTTCATGACCAAGGAGTTCGTCAAGCGGTACATTGACCTCCTCGCCTTCCACAAGATGAACGTCCTCCATTGGCACCTCACCGAAGACCAGGGCTGGCGGATCGAAATCAAGAAGTATCCCCGACTCACCGAAGTCGCCGCCTGGCGCGACGAAGGCGGACAACGCTACGGCGGCTTCTACACGCAGGAAGACATCAAAGAAGTCGTCGCCTACGCAGCCTCACGCTTCGTCACCGTCGTTCCCGAGATCGAAATGCCAGGCCACTCCGTCGCCGCCCTCGCCGCATACCCCCACCTCTCCTGCACCGGCGGCCCCCACGAGGTTGCCAACCGCTGGGGCGTCTTCCACGACGTCTACTGCGCCGGCAACGATCAGGTCTTCGACTTCCTCCAAGATGTCCTCGACGAAGTCATCGAGCTTTTCCCCTCGCCCTACATTCACATCGGCGGAGACGAATGCCCCAAGAAGCGATGGGAAACGTGCGCCAAGTGCCAAGCCCGAATCAAAACCGAAGGTCTCCAAGACGAGCACGAGCTGCAGAGCTATTTCATCCGCCGCATCGAGAACTACCTCAACACGAAAAACCGCCGCCTGATCGGGTGGGATGAGATCCTCGAAGGCGGGCTCGCCCCCAACGCCACCGTCCAATCCTGGCGCGGCATGCGCGGCGCCGTCGCCGCCGCGACGTCCGGACATGACGTCATCGCGTCGCCCACGAGTCACTGCTACCTCGACTACGCACAGATGCGACTCCCCGGCGAACCGACCAACATGGGATTCATCGATCTGGAGACCAGCTACAGCTTCGAACCGACGCCGCCCGAACTCACTCCTAGCCAAGCCGGGCACGTCCTGGGTCTGGAAGGAAACATCTGGACCGAACACGCACCGCAGGAGCGCGTCGATTGGCAGGTCTTCCCCCGGCTCACCGCCCTGTCCGAGGTCGCCTGGTCGCCCAAAGAGCTTCGTGATTGGCCGAATTTCGCCAAGCGAATGATGGCCCATTACACCCGCCTGGACGCGCTCGGCGTGAAGTACTTCCTCGCCCCACCGCAATGCGACTCGCGTCATCATGTGTTCACCGACACACTCGACGTCGCCCTGCGCAACCCGCTCGATCGCGGGACGATCCACTACACACTCGACGGCTCCACCCCGACGTCCCGGTCGCCGCGCTATGTCAAACCGCTCACCTTCAGCAAGACTACGATCGTCCGCGCGCGAACCTACCTGCCCAACGACCGCGTCACCGAAACCAGCGAGTTTCATCTGCGCAAGCTGGAACCGCTCGAGCCGGTCACCGCCACTCGCCGCGCGCCAGGACTCCACTGCAAATACTATGAGGGACACTGGCGTCGCCTGCCGGACTTCGACCCACTCTCGCCCGCCGCCACGGGAATCACCGACAACTTCAACATGACGCTGCGCAAACGAACCGACGCCTTCGGACTGACCTTCACCGGACGGCTCGAAGTGCCCGCCGACGGCACCTACACGTTTCATCTCCGCTCCGACGACGGAAGCCGCCTCTGGATCGGGTCCGACCTTGTCGTCGACCACGACGGCCTGCACTCCGTAGGCAACGCCTCCGGCCAGGTCATCCTCAAGGCAGGCCTCCACCCCATCACCGTCCACTTCTTCGAATCGGGCGGTTCCGAACATCTCACCGTCAGTTACGAAGGCCCGTCGATCCCTAAACAACCGATCCCGGCCTCGGTGCTCTGGCACAAGGACGAATGAATTCACGCACTGCACCCAACAGGCGATCGGTGTCGCGTGCCTCCGCAACGGAGCACACCAAGGTAGGGTCCGCTGTGCGGACCATCCCTGCGCACCGCTCTATGTCATTGCCCACTGTGACACGGGTCCTCAACCGTTGACCTACACCTCCTCCCCTTCGTTCAAGGGGACCGACGGGGGTCTGTTTCTATTGCTGATCACCGACAACCGAAGGCTCGTCTGCCGTCCATACAATCCCCGTCACGCCTCACAACAATCATCCAATAACCAATACTACTTTTATCGGACGTTGCGTGACAAAGTCGCTTTCGTCCCGGTTTCAGGCTTACGTTGCACTGGTTAACAAAACAAACCGTTCGTTCGGTAAAGCGGATAAAGCACTGCTGGATCGTTCGTGAACGCCCCAGAACTGGGCATTACGTTGCGTTCGTCGTTTGTGGTGTGGCCGAAGGCGAGGCACTAAGGAAACGTTCACGCCAACATGAAGCGTGATTTGGTCCTCTTACCGGCGCGAGTTATACTGACCAGCGGTTGGAGTGAGTTGGAGCAGAGATGATGAGCCTCCGTTCTCGTTCAGTTTGCATAACGTCAGTAGTTAGTGTTAACCCCCCAACCATCAAACAGAGCAGCGAATTCGTCGCAGGCCCTTCGTGCGTTCATACGTTACTGTTTCAATTGGCAGGCCATCTTGTGCCGCCGCGCCAAAAGGAGGAACTATGTCTAGGAAGCTAAGAATGTTATGGAGCATGGCCTTTACACTCGTTTTCGGTCTATCCACGGCCACCGCGCAGACTGTGTATGTCGACGCAGATGCCACGGGCCCTCACGATGGAACGACTTGGTGCAACGCATTCCTGACGTTACAGGACGCGCTGGGCGTTGCGGTTCCGGGCGATGCTGTACGGGTGGCCGACGGCACCTACATGCCGGACGGAGGCTACACGCCGGCCGCCGGAGCGCACGTTGCCGGAAGCGGCGACCGAACAGCAACATTCCAGCTTATTAGCGGTGTGATTCTCGAAGGCGGGTACGCCGGCTGCGGCGCCGGGAATCCTGACGAGCGGAACATCGTGCTCCACGTGACCATCCTAAGTGGCGACCTTATCGGGAACGATGTGGCTGTTTCTGACCCAATCGGCTTACCCTCGGAGCCGACACGGGCCGAAAACAGCTACCACATTGTGATCGGGAGCGGAACCGATGATACCGCAGTACTCAGCGGGTTCACGATCACTGGAGGAAATGCTAACGGCACGTCCGGGAATGACGTCGGCGCGGGGATGTCAAACATTCCGGGGAGCCCTACGGTCGTCAACTGCAACTTTGTTCACAACAGCGCTGCCAATGGGCACGCCGGGGTGGACAACCGCAGCGGCAGCCAACCTCTATTTCGGAACTGCAAGTTGATTGGCAATGTCACGCAAACTCACGACGGCGGCGCGATGGGCAACTTCAATAGCGCCAGTCCAACTCTGGTTAACTGCTTGTTCAGCGGAAACTACGCTGGCAGCGGCGGTGGCGGAATGAACAACGAGAGCAACAGCAGCCCTACGCTGGAAAACTGCACATTCTACGGGAACACTGCCGCTGCAGCCTTGGGGGGTACTGACGGGGGCGGGATCTGGAACGAGAGCGGGAGTAATCCGACACTCACAAACTGCATTCTGTGGGGGAACAGCGACAGCGGTGGGTCGGACGAATCGGCTCAGATTCATAATACTGGCGGCAGCGCTCCGATAGTCACGTACTCGTGCATTCAGGGTCTCGTCGGTGGTGGAGACTTGGATGATGGCACCAACATCGGTAACAACCCAATGTTTGTCGACGCGGACGGTGACGACAGCATCGCGGGCACGGAGGACGACAACCTACATCTTGACATCAGTTCGCCATGCATCGACGCTGGCAGCAACGTGGTGGTCACGGAAGCAACCGACCTAGACGGTAACCTACGTATCGTTGACGGCGATGCCGACGGGACGGCCACCGTCGACATGGGCGCCTACGAGTTCCAAGTGGGCGCAGTCCCCGCCGTCTCCGAATGGGGCCTTGTGGCGATGACCTTGCTCTTCTTGACGGCCGGAACCCTGGTCTACGCACGGCGGAGGCCAGCCCAAGCATAACACGCAACCACGGAGACTCGACCGCGCCGCTCGCATTTGGGCGGCGCGTTTTCGTTTGCTCAAGATGGCCTTGACCGCCCTGCCCGGCTCATGGTACTTAGCGGGTTATAAAGGACGTTTTCACCCACTATCCCGCCGCCCAGGCAATCCCCCTGCACCCGACCAGCAACGCCCGACGCCACCGCCCCACCGCTCTTGACCCTATTACATAAAGGATGTTACGTAAGATGCACCGATCGCGCTTCCTTACCCGACCCCAGGGGAGCGCAGTATCCACCAATCCACAACCCGAAATCCGCCTGCCCCGGCGCCGCCCCCGACCCAGTCGTAATCGCTTCTTCCTTGTCCGGCGCCTGCCCGCCTCTGGCGGATCCCTCCGTCCCTGGGTCCCTAATGTCCCTGTCCTCCACCTACCCCCCCACCGCATCCCAGATCAGTGTCTTCAAGTTAAACGCCGCGTGAATCAGAATTGGCCAGACCAGCGAACCTGTGCGCTCATAGACAAACCCCAGCAGCACCCCCAGAAAAGCCAGTGCGACAGTCGCCTGCGGCTGAAACGAGTGAACCAGACCGAACGCCGCCGCCGACCCCAGCACCGCACGCCACCGACCACGCAGGACCTCACCAAGATACGTCTGTACCAAGCCCCGAAAGAACAGCTCCTCCATCACAGGCGCAAGCACAACCGCACCCGCCCAGATCGCGACTCCCACCGCCAACGGCTGCGACGGATCGTGCAACGCGCTGATGGTCGGGTGCGCTTCAAACGTGTACGAAGGCCAGAGCATCAACACGAACTCCCTCGTCGCACCCAAGATCAGCGGGCAGAGCCCAAGCGCCAAGACCGTCACCATCCCCGCCAGCAACACCCCGCGCCCGCGCATCCAGCCGCCGGGCTGGTGCAAAAATCGCCGAATCCCTCCCTCAAAATGGGTCGCACCGACAAACACGCACAACCCGATACCGATGAACTGCGTTGTCGTGTTCAGCAGCAACCGAGCCCGAACGCTCTCCGTATCACCAACCAGCCATTTGACAAGGCCGGCCAAAACGACGAGGGAAAGGAGATAGACCAAGATCGTCAGCGCCATCGCGTCTTCCCGCAGAACGTTGCGGCGAACCGGCGCAGCTTGCAGCAGGTCGGGCTGACCGCGCCCAAACCACCGCATCGCGATGATCATCGACACGACCAACGCAACAGCCGTCACAAGATCGTCGATGGCATCAAGGGTGGTCGGTTGGAGTAGCACAACGATGACTATATTGCAGCGCATCGCCGAGACCAAACGCCGCGAAATCGCTGCGGCAAAAAAGACGCGCCCCCTCGCCCGAATCGAGGACGAGATCCGTTCCCTCGACCCGCCGCGAGACTTCCACGCAGCCGTCACAGCCCCATCCTCCGACGGACCCAACGTCATCGCCGAGATCAAGAAGGCCTCCCCCTCCGCCGGCCTCATCGTCGATCGATTCGACCCCGTCGCCATCGCCCGCATCTACGCCAAATCCGGCGCCGCCGCCCTCAGCGTCCTCACCGACGAAACCTACTTCCAGGGCCGCCTCGAGTTCATGGACCAGGTGCGGCAGGTCGTGGCACTCCCGGTCCTACGCAAAGATTTCCTCCTCGACCCCTACCAGTTGTATGAAGCAAGGGCAGCCGGGGCAGATGCGGTGTTACTCATCGGCGAACTGGTCAACACTGACACCCTCGTGACACTTTTGGCGCACGCCAACCGCCTCAACCTCACCGCGCTGCTCGAAATCCACTCCGAAGAAAATCTGGCCGCAGTTCTCGACACCCTTGGCCCTCCGGCGCGTGGAGGGTATTTGCTGGGGATCAACAACCGTGATTTGTCGGTTCAGAAGACGGATTTGTCGACGATGACACGCTTGGCGGCGCGGCTTCCGGCCGGGACGGCGTTTGTCGCGGAGAGTGGGCTTGCGACCAGAAGTGACGTGCTGATGGCACAGCGGGCCGGAGCATGTGCGGTCTTGGTCGGCGAATCGATCTTGCGCGCAACTGACACTGGATTGGCACTTCGAACGCTGCTGGGGCGATGACCGCGTTTATCCCTCGGCCGGTTCAATGGTCACGATGAGGCTGAGCGAGGCAAACTGCTCGGCGTAGAGTTCAGCCCGCTCTTTGTGCGTGACAAGCAGCAGAGAGACGCCGGTCTCATGGGCTTCGAGCGTCTTGAGGAGCGCATCCTGGGGCGAGAGGGCAGCGAGGCGAACGACCGATTTGAGGACGTGCTCAAAGGTGTTCACATCGTCGTTGTGAAGGAGGACCCTGTAGGGTGGGAGCTTCTTGTGCTTGCGGACCGGCGGCGCCGGCTTCTTGGCCGGTGCGGTGACTGTGGTGCTGCCATCGTCGACTGTTTGCTCGGCTTCCTGGCTGGGATCGCGATCGGTCATCTGTACGTTCTCACCCGAACAAGCTTGGCCCTAGAGCGTCAGGTCCGTGTCACTGACACGTCCCGACTTCGGACATTCGCGCGGGCAAAGGCCCGCGGCTCAGTTACGATTTCGGAACCCATATAGTATAGGAGGGGGAAACGGCTGCGCCAAGGGCGCCCGCGCGCCGACAGTGCTGATTCGGCGTGTGTCTACGGGCGCCGGCCGGGGCGGTTTCGCCCGCGACCCTGAGCAGGGTTCTTCTCGCTACGGAGTTCGCCGAGATCCAGGCCCTGTGCGATCTGAATCTGCTTCCTAGCCGTGTCGAAGCGGTAGACGATCAGGCGCTGGCTGGAGCCGTCGATGACATAGACGAACTCCTGATCGCCGGAGGAATCCCGCCCGACGGTCATGACGAAGTCGCCGCCGGTCACGGTCATGCCACCGGATGCGACCGCGGGCTGAGGAAGGGTCTGCAGAATCACGAGCGCGGTGAGCAGGATCACGGCGGTTGTCGTAAGGATGCCGATCGTGAAGGTCTTTGTGTCCATGAGGGATCTCCCGATTGGAGGTTTTATCGTTCAAAGTCCTTCTTGAGGTCGCGCGGCGGTGTGGCTTTCAACTTGCTACCCGGTCCGCCGCCGGGGTAGAGTGCGAGCAACTCGGCTTGGGAGGGATCCAGCACATAGAGGACGTCATAGGTTTGCCCCGACCCCTTGGCGGTGACGCAAACAGGCTTACCGCCACGTCGTGAGGCCTGCGCTAGTGCGGTGGGCAGGGAGACGACCTGGGCGAGCAGCGCGACGATCAACATGGCGTTGACCCCCACCAGAAGTGCGATCCAGGAGCGCTTGGTGAACACGTGTCTTCTCCTCTGGGTCTGATTCGGGCTCAGGTCAGGTGCGAACGCTTGACGTTTACGAGGCTGGCTGCACAGGTCACGACCAGGATTCCCACGGCGATAGCCCATTTGAGCCAGGACTGTTCTTCGTCGGGGAGGTTTGCACGGGCTTGTGCCCAGACGGATGCGCCGGTCAGGTGCATGGTCAGAGCGGCGATGGCGACGCTTCGTGCGATTCGTTTGAGTTTCATCGTTTGCAGCTTCCGGTCATGGGTTGGTCTTGCCACTACTCGAATTATAGACGCAGCACCGTTCGAGTCCAGCGTCCTGAGAAACGGCTCACGCTGAACTCTCGCCGGTCTTCCAGACACCCGTCCGCCTCGCCTGGATTGGGGCAGGTCGGGGCGGCGTGAAGGGGGCGGCGGGAGACGGTCCAGCACGGGACGGACGAGTGACATCCGGTGAAGCCGGAGCCGCCGGGCCGACCGGCTGGTCCGCGCGGCGGCCCGCACAATCTCTCCGTTGTCAGCCTGAGAGGGTACTCGGCGGCACCGTTCGGCGAATCACCTCGTCGTATCATCCGCGACCCGGTCGGACGCATGTTGACACCATCGGTCATCGCGGACGCGTCGCTGACGTCATCCGAAACGCCACTCGCACGTTGTGTCGGGCGCAACCCTTGGCGTGGCACGACCTGTTCGGGACGGGGGCGCTGCGAGCGTACAAGGGCGATATAGAGTGCCACATACGTGACATATAGGTGACGGCCCCGAATGGCGCGAATGGCATCGAGCAGTGTCTGGATGGGTGCCATGCCCAAGCCGAAGGCGCGGGCATGCCTCCTACCGCCTCGCGCGTGGCGTCTGCGCCACCTTGGCGGAAGCGTAAGGCCCCTGCCGGGCTGCGATGGTAGGGTGCATCTTGATGCACCTCCTACGCCCCCTTCCCCGGCGGCACAAGCCGATTGCGCAAGACCCCGAACGCCAGCGCCGCCGCAAGGCCAAGCCCTCCGCAGATCGCCCAGAGGTAACCGCCACCCAGCTCGCGCAGGATCAACCCGCCCAGCGGCGCACCTACCATCATCGATGACGAGAAACTCATCGTGAACACACCCATGTAGCGCGCGCGAAGTTGTTGCGGTGCAAGATCACTGACAATGGCTGAGGAGAGCGGCGAACCCATCATCTCGCCGACCGTCCACACGGCCACCGCGGCCGCGAAGTGCAACGGCGACGTCGCAAGCCCGAAGAGCGCGAACCCGGCTCCGGTGATCATCGCCGACAGCGTGATCGCCCAGCCGCGATGAAAACGCGTGATGAGAGACGTAATGGGTAGCTGCAGCAGGACGATCATCGCACCGTTGAGCGCCATGATCAGCCCATACTCTTGCGCGCCGATTCCCTTCTCCCCGAGGTAGATCGGGAACGTCGAGAATGACTGCATGTAGATCAACGCCAATACGAAGATCGCGCCGCAGAATACGAGAAACACCCCGTCCGTCAGGATGTACTTGGCGGCTGCACCCAGGCTGACATCGTCGGGGCGAACGTCATCCTCCGGGCTCGTCGCGCCGTTCGGAGCATCGTCGGATGCTGACGCCGCTTCTTCCCTGCGCGAGGGCAGCGTTTCCGCGATCCAGATCAGAATCAGGACCCCGAAGATCGCGGCCGTCAGTGCGTCTCCCCAGAACAACCATTGATACGACACCTCAGCCAGCGTACCTCCCACGGCCGCAGCCACCGCGAACCCGAGGTTGATGGCCACGTACATCAGCCCGAACGCATGGGCGCGCTGCGTGGATTCCGTCACGTCGGCGACCATGGCCGAGGCGGCGGGGCGGTACATCTCCGACAGCAGGGAGAAGGCGAGGATGGCCGCGAGGATCGCCCACGGATGGGAGAGTATCCCGAAGACGACGAGCACGGCCGCGGCGCCGAACAGGCTGATCAGCATGACGGCCTTGCGCCCGATGCGATCGGCCAGGTGCCCGCCGATCAGCGACGCCGCCAGCGCCCCGAGGCCGTAGACGCCCATGGCCGACGTCGCGAACCCGACACTCAGCCCGAGCGACTCGCGAAGGTAGAGCGTGAGAAACGGCACGAGGAACGCCCCGGCCCGGTTGATCAGCGCACCGACGCACAGCAGGTGAACCGTGCGGGAAAGAGATAGGTACTGTTTCAGCATCTGCGTAGCCTATGGAATCCGTCACGGCACTGACTCGGCCCGGCCGGCGCCCGGTGCTCTCGATGGCGGACCGCCTCGTCTCGATGAGCACCGGGATCGGCGGACGGCAGCTTGCGGGCGCGGGCAGTGATTGTCAAAGAGCGGGCGTGGGCGTGATCGGCGACAGTTTTCATGACGCTCGCCATCGCCTGAAGGCGCGCTGAGCCCAACGACGAGCGCCAGGCGAGGGATTATCGGGCGTCGGTGGGTTCGTTTGGGCATATTTTTTTCTCACCAAGGTGTCACATAGTGGCACTTGTGGGGAGGGGAAGCGACGAAGCGACGAAGCGACGCAGGGGGGAGAGGAAGGGACGGAGGGACATGGGGACGAGGGGTGTTGGTGTGTTCATGGCCGCGGACGCCGTTCATCGGGCTCCTACAGAAAGAACGTCGCGCGTGCTCGGTTGGGAGGGGATTGCGGGCGCGCGCCGCGTGCCGAGTATTGCAGCTCTGGTGGGTAGACGTGGAGCGGTCCGTGTTGACTCAGCCGTAGCTGGGAGGGGGCAGCCTGTAAGGGCTGCAGATCTTTGCCGTGGGCAGAGCCAAGCGACGGCCACGGATGCCGCTCTGAATGCGGCGAAGCGTCGAACGGGCCTGAACTCCCTGGAATTCCTGGGCAGCCTCGACTGGTCCGCCCATGTCTGCTCCTGCTCACACGACGATTCTATCAAGGTGCGGCAGGCCCGGATCAGTCAGACTCTTTGATGTCTGGTAGAGCCTCCAATTCGACCAGTTCCACTGCTCCGGGGATTCGCAGAGGCGAAGTTCCGTTCGACCTTGCAGTAGACGGCAGCGCTTTATACAATTATTTCCTAGTGAGCCGCGCTGCTGGACCGCCATCTCCTCGGAGAGTGCATGAGTGATGTGGGGCACGTTGTCGGGAGGATCGCCCTGCCGAGCATGCTCACAGCGACTACTTCGAGCTGAGGCTTGCCGAGGCTATGTGTCCAATGAGAGAGAGTTGAACCCATCCTCTTCAACATGGAGTAGAGCGTTGCAGGTTCTCGTTCGTAGGGCGAATCAGCGCGCAGCTTGGCAGACGCCGCCGCCAGCGGACACATGGGAAGAATGGTGCCGTAGAATGGAACACCAGGGCCATTGCCTCTCGCCGGTGTATTCCACATCCGACTCCGGAACGCTCGCTTTCATGCTTCTCGGCGGTAGCGCCTTCAGCTACGAAACCGACATACAGGCCGCGTGGCGTGCGGCTTCTAACCGAATGAAGCGAGCCGGCGATATGTGGAAGAGGCATGCTGACCGGCTCGCCGATACGTGGGGCAGATGGTGTACGGCGATAGCTGTCAACGGGGCTCGCCGACGTAGCTAGAGAGCTAAGGTCTGAAGGCAAGGACATGGCAGTGCTCAAGGGTGAGGAGTTCGGTGCAAGCGATCGTCCAACTGCCAAACGAATTCGGCGGCTCGTCGAACTACAGTGTTTTCGGTGTGCGATGACTGGGCGTGAACTAGTTCCGGACGATGCAAACCTCGACCACATTGCACCTGTCGCCGCAGGTGGTGAGCACGTCATGGGCAATGTGCAGGTGGTTCACAAGGTGATCAACCAAATGAAGTCAACTCTGCCGAAGTCCGAGTTCATCGAATGGTGTCGGCTGGTCGTTGCGTATGCAGACGAAGGCGATTCGCCCGCCCACACTGTCGAGCCATCGCAGTGAAGCACCGAGAGGCTGATGTCCCCGACAGATGCAATTGATACCAGCCTTGGCTTTCCTCAACCTCCATGGTGATCTCCGGTTTACGGAGCGTCTGGGCGGAACCTCGTAATGCGTGGCGTTCAACTACGGTAAGAGAGAACGAATATGAAGCGCTTGCCCACAGATCTGCAGATCCTGAACGCCATCTATGAGCGGTACTACAACGACTTTGAGCAGCATACCGATGACGAAGGTACGCGATGCACGAAGATTTACGTTCCCATCGACATCAAGCGCATTTCAAAGGACTTGGGAGTCGACGCCGACATCGTGTTTGGGAGGCTCTACTACCACTTGGAGCGGAGGCACGGCTACAGGCAAGACGACGGATCGATAGTCGCACTATTCACTCCGGAAGTGGCCGAGGACGTTAATTGTGTGCACTTCCCGCTCATGGCTTCGGTTCTTGCAGATCTGCGAGATCAATCGAAGAAACACCACGTGGCGACAGGGATAGCAGTTGTCTCCCTCGTCATATCGATTGTGTCGATTACATTGTCAGTCCTGGCCAGGTCAGGGACTGTGTCAGGCTGAAGCTCGGTCTCCTGCATACTCTTCGACGTGGGCAGGGTATCTCCTTCGGTACGATCTCAGGTCCGAAGGCCAATAGCGTCGAATACGACCGCAGGTGCTCGGCCGCGTGTGGGCAGCCTTCCAGCCTGCGGGAGGTGCATCAAGAAGGACTGAGCGGCTGCGTTTGCGCATCGACGGGCGAGGATCCAGTGACGCCCGGCGCTGCCTGTTCAGGCAGAGGCGACATTTGCGGAAGTTGCGAGTTGCGGCGGGTGGGAGACGCCCTGCGTCGGACACGGACTGCCTGACTGTCATGCCGGACGATGTGCGATGACGGCCTGTGCTACGATCCCCTGCGTCCTGGGTCGTCGCGTCCGATCTTCGACCCTTACAGGGTCGAATTGGTTTGGGGTGGGTTTGTCCCGGTGGCGGCACCCGCCTCCGGCGGTCTTGCCACCGGCTATGATCTTGCAGGCCTACAGCCTGCGGGGGGTGCATCAAGATGCACCGTACGTGTCTTCGGTTTGGGCATGAGATTCGTGTGGATCGGTAAAAGCACTGGCGGGCGAGCCGCCAGTGGCACCCCGGCGCTCGCACGGGCAAACGAGTTTGCCCACGGCCCCCGCCGTTCGTGGCACCTGGCGATCATCGGTTCCCCCACCTCACCGCTTCGCTAATGAGACGGGCCACCCATGCGGCATGGTTTCCCAGGTGCCGGAAGGGGGGTGTCCACGCGCCGCGATTTGGGTTATCCTCTCGCCCCCTTTGAGTGATGTCGCGTGCCGGTGCGGGCGCCCGCCATCGTCGGGGGAATTCGGGGCCTTTTAGCTAGAGGAAGCTTGAGATGAAGATCGGAGTTCCCAGGGAGACCTTCCCCGGTGAGCGGCGCGTGGCGCTGAGCCCGGACGCGGTGTCCCTCGTCAGCAAGCAGGGGCACACAGTGGCCGTCGAGGCCGGTGCCGGCGCCGACGCCGGATACGCGGACGACGCCTACCAGGCCAAGGGGGCGACCATCGCCACCGATCGGGCGGAGCTCTTCCGCGCCGCCGACGTCATCCTCCAGGTGCGGGGACTGGGGTCCAATGCCGACGCCGGCCGGGCGGACCTCGAGCTGATGCGGGCCGACCAGGTCGTCATCGCCTCGTTTGACCCGCTTTCCGCCCCGCAATCCGCCAAACAGCTGGCGGGCTCGAAAGTAACCTCCTTCGCCATGGAGCTGATGCCCCGCATCACCCGGGCCCAGAGCATGGACGTGCTCTCGTCGATGGCGACGGTCGCGGGCTACAAGGCCGTGCTACTGGCCGCCAACACCTCGCCACGCATGTTCCCGATGTTCATGACCGCCGCCGGAACCGTAACACCCGCCCACGTGCTCATCGTCGGTGCGGGCGTGGCCGGCCTGCAGGCCATTTCGACCGCCCGCCGGCTCGGCGCGGTCGTTCACGCCTATGACGTGCGACCGGCCGTCAAAGAGCAGATCGAGAGCCTCGGTGCGAAGTTTGTCGAGATGGAGCTCGAGACCGGTGAAGCCGAGGACAAAGGCGGATACGCCAAGGACCTCGGCGACGATTTCATCCGCAAGCAGCGGGAATTAATGACCAAAGTCGTGGCCACGCAGCATGTCGTCATTACGACGGCCGCCATTCCGGGTAAGAAGTCGCCCGTGATCGTGACGGCCGACATGGTCAAGGGCATGATGCCGGGCTCGGTCATCGTCGATCTGGCCGCCGAACGCGGCGGTAACTGCGAGTTGACGAAGCTCGATGAGACGGTCGAGGTCCACGGCGTCACGATTCTGGGGCCCTCGAACCTGGCGGCGACCGTTCCGTTTCACGCCAGTCAGATGTACGCTCGCAACCTCGTCACGTTCCTCAAAGAGTTGACGAAGGACGGCGAGTTGAACATCGACATGGAAAACGAAGTCATTCGTGACACGTTGCTGACACGCGGGGGCGAGGTCGTCCACGCACGCGTCAAAGAACTGTTGGGTGAGACCGGTGGTGCGCCCGCCGAGTCCGGGACGTAGTCTCATGTTTCAGAACATCCACAGCGATCGATTGGGTGCGACGGCCAAGCGTAGCGCGGCCATGTTGTGCAAACGCCCACTGAGCATGCCCGCGCCTCGGGCTTGGGCATGGCTCCAGGCGGGTGTTGCATCGAAATGTACTCTCTTCACCGGCTGGAAACCGGTGCCACACGGCATGCCCGCGCCTTGGGCTTCGGCATGGCACCCAAGGAGGAGCATGGCGGCGCTACGCTTGGCCATGCCACCCTCAGGCGAAGGGTTGACTAAGCACTGGAGCGCCGCCGCCGGCTTGTGCCGGGCGGCAGATTTGGAAGCTACGCAAAGGAAGAGATGATGGGACTCGAGCTTGTCACGCTGTTGACCATCTTCGTGCTGGCGATGATCGTCGGACGCGAAGTCATCACGAAAGTACCGCCTACGCTGCACACACCCCTGATGTCCGGGTCGAACGCGATCTCCGGAATCACGGTGGTTGGCGCGCTGATCGCGGCCGGTGCGGGGGCGACGTGGACGTCGACCATTCTTGGTTTTCTGGCACTCGTGTTCGCCACGGTCAACGTGGTCGGCGGTTTCCTCGTTTCACACCGCATGCTGATGATGTTCCGAAAGAAGGGCTAAGTCGTGGATGAGCAAACGGTCCGTATCATTCAGAATTCCGCGTACCTGATCGCGTCGGTACTCTTCATCTTCGGACTCAAGGGGTTGACCCATCCGCGAAGCGCCGTGCGGGGAAACCTGATGGGATCCCTCGCCATGCTCCTCGCCGTCGTGGCGACCTTGTGGGCCGCGGACATCGTCAACTGGCAATGGATTATCGTCGGCCTGGTGCTCGGCAGCGGGATCGGGGCCTTTCTCGCGATGACCGTGCCGATGACCGGTATGCCGCAGATGGTCGGGCTGTTCAACGGTTTCGGCGGCGCGGCCTCGTTCCTCGTCGCCGGGGGCGAACTGGTGATGCGCATTCGCACGGCATCCGCGGAAACAGTGGAAGCCGCGGCGACCGTCGGTAACGATCTTTCGCTTCAGGCGATCATCGCCATCGCCGCCTCAGGGCTGATCGGCGCGTTGACGCTGTCAGGAAGTCTCGTCGCCGTAGCGAAACTGGCGGAGATGAAGGTCACGATCGGCGGCAAGAAGTATTGGGCGAGCGATTCGGTTCTTCTTCCCGGGCGGCATCTGATCAATGGTCTAACGATGGTCCTTGCGATCGTCCTGTGCGTTGCGCTCGTCAAAGACCCCACAGCTTCGAGTTGGTACTGGATTCTCGTGGTCGTTTCGGCGGTTCTGGGCGTGCTGGTGACGATTCCGATCGGCGGGGCGGACATGCCGGTCGTGATTGCACTGCTGAATTCCTATTCCGGTCTGGCGGCCTGTGCGACGGGGTTCGTTCTGTCGAACAACGTACTGATCATCGCCGGATCGCTGGTCGGTGCATCCGGTCTGATTCTCACGAGCATCATGTGCAAGGCCATGAACCGCTCGCTGGCGAATGTCATGTTCGCGACGCTCGGCCCTGCCGAAGATGGCCCGTCGGCCGATGAAGTCTACGCCGGGAAGATCAAGGCGACCTCCGCGGAGGAGATCGCTATGGTGCTCGACGGCGTGCAACGCGTCGTCATCGTTCCTGGGTACGGCATGGCCGTATCACAGGCGCAGCACGCCGTGCGAGACTTCGCCAATCTGCTCGAAGGTCGTGGCGCGGAGGTCGAGTTCGCGATCCACCCGGTCGCCGGTCGCATGCCAGGCCACATGAACGTGCTTCTGGCTGAGGCGGACATTCCTTACGAGAAGCTCCTCGAGATGGACGAGATCAACCCCACCCTCGAGACGGTGGACGTGGCGATCGTTCTCGGTGCCAACGACGTGGTCAACCCTGTGGCCAGAACGGACCCGAAGTCTCCGATCGCCGGTATGCCGATCATCGACGTCGACAAATGCCGGACCGTCATCGTCATCAAACGGAGCCTCTCGCCGGGCTTTGCGGGCATTCCGAACCCGCTCTTTGCGCTCGATAACACGCTGATGTTCTTCAACGACGGCAAGAAAGCGTTCGCAGAACTCATCGCCGCGCTCAAAGACGCCTAGAGTTTCAGCCGCCGTTCGTGCGGTGGGGCCTCAGGTTCGCAAAAAGGTGAGGCGTTTTCGGACCTAGCGTCTTCCGGTTTCGGGACGGGGGCCTCGCTGGATTCTTGAATTTGAGAATCTCGCTCTCCCGTATATTGCCATCCGAGTCGATTCTCGTCGATATCGTAAGAATTATTTGTCGAGGGGTTTCTCGCGAGATCACAGGGGAAGATCTCGCCGCACCTAATCTACAACAACGTTCGGCTCTACGAATCGTCGGCCCTCGGAGGCTGGCTCGGGTGGTCATAGCTGCGCTGTGACCGCACCGGCCGCATCCAGGGGGGAAGGGGCTCATGGCGATTTCTCGGACCGTCGGCGTTCGCACGTCGGTTGGCTGTGTTTTCCTGGCAATTCTGGCGGCTTCGATCCCTGTGACGGGGGCGAGCCCCGCGTTCACACAGCGTTCCATGGCGGATGCGTTCACGCAGGGTCCTGGAATCGCGAACCACCCTGTGGATGTGGTCCCTTCTTCGAGTATTCAAGTGCCGTCGGGCTGGCCCCTGGGGTCGAACGGGAAGATCACCTGCTCCACTTGCCATGACGCACTTCCGGCGTTGGACGGAAGTTCTGAGGCGTTCTTGAGGGATGTCGGCGGTCCTGGGCAGGGGTTCTGCCAGAAGTGTCACGGCGCGTCACTGGCGTCCGGGGGTTCGTCGGCGCACTGGATGGCGATGGGTCGAGCCCACGTCAGGGAGCAGGAATACGGATCAGCGTCCGTGGCGAGCGGTCGCCTGGACACGGAATCCGCCCGATGTTTGGGCTGCCACGACGGCGTGACGGCCTCGGATAGGCACAACACGACGGCGGCGGGACGGTCGAGCTTGGGCTTCGGCGACCGCATGTCGAACCATCCCATCGGCGTTGGTTACGGTGTCAAGCGTGGGAAAACCGCTTCTACCGCGTTGAGACCGGTGAATCTTCTTCCGTCGGCGGTCCGTCTTCCTCAGGGCAAGGTGAGCTGCGTTTCGTGCCACAATCTCTACTCGCCGGACCCGAATCACCTTACGGTCTCAATCGAGAATTCAAGTCTTTGCTTTACGTGCCATAATATGGGTTAGCCTCGAATCGACGTCGCTGTGAACCGATGGGCTTTGGGGGTGTTCGGCCGATTTGCGCGCGACGCTCAGACTGAAAGCGGGCGATGGGTGGGCGTATTGAGCGCGCGCGTTTGGGTCGGGCGTCTCTCTTTTCGCCGTGTACATTGCAGCGACCACCACGGTGTGCGATAGCGAGCGCTTCTTGCGCGGCATGAAACTTGCCCCCGCTCACTGGGAGGCGATTCCTTCGCGTCTCATCTTGTGGGTCGCCTGCCAATTGTGTATCGCATGATTGGTTGATGTGCGATCGAATACCGAAATGAACGGGGAACGTGCCATAGCGAAAGCGTTGCCGGAACCTGCTAGTGAGAGTGGCGGGGAAGGCGGTGCGCGCATACCGTGCGACCCGCCGTCCGGTACATCGCCGTCGGACTCAACGCCGGTCAGCGATCCCCATTTTGCAGAGAGCCCCCGTCCACGGCGGAGGCGGCGTCGTGGCGAGCGGTTTTTCATTCCCGCGGCGCTATTGATCGGTTGCGCCGGCATGTTCGTCGGGGCGGACGTCATTGAGCAGTATTTGTTTCCGCGGATGTCGGTTGGTTGGCACCATGCGCTCCTGACGATGCGCGCCGCGATTGTTACAGGCGTCGGTTGTGTCTTGGTTTACCTAGTGATGCAGCGCGAGCAGCGTCGCCTGTCCGACACGGCTGAACACTTGTCGTCCCTGCTGGAGTCCTACAAATCGGAGGTCGGTGCGGCGGGGCATTTCGAAAACCCCTACCTGGTGTACTGTCGGGACGTTCTCACCTGTAATCGTCCGGACTGCCCGCACTACACTGATCACAGGATGCGCTGTTGGCAGACCGTGGCCTTGTGCGGCGCGTCACGGGGAGACAGCGCACCGCCGATCACGATCCAGAAGTGTCACGAGTGTGATGTATACCGGATGTCTTGTCCGGACGGGCTGACGGAGTTGGGTGAGAGCTTCAACAACTTGATGTTCCTTCTGCAGGCGGAGGCCAAGCAGGTCGGGCGCATGCGTGCCCAGCTGGTGGAAAAGGAGAAGATGGTTGCGATCGGCCAGATCGCCTCGGGGATCGCTCACGAGGTGGGCAATCCGCTGTCGAGCATCTCGTCGATCGTTCAGATGTTGCAGCGAGGGAAAGGGGAGATGCCGGCCAACGAGCAGTTGGAGCTGATCCAGACCCACATACGCCGTATTTCGACGACGGTCCGGCAGCTGGTCAGCCTTGCCCGTCCGTCGGGCGGCGGATGGGAGACGATCGACATCGTCCGCGTTCTCGAGGAGGTGGTGCGTCTGGTGGGGTTCGATCGGCGTGCGCGGGGCGTGGAAATCGTCAGCCACCATCCCGATTCCCTTCCGATGACGTACGGGATGCGCGGGCAGCTCGAGCAGGTGTTTATCAATCTTTGCCTGAATGCACTCGACGCGATGCCGGATGGTGGTACGCTAACGATCAACGCGGAGGCGAACGGGCATGACGTTCGCGTTCACGTTTCAGACACGGGGTGTGGGATCGGGTCGGAGCTGGGGCGCCGCATCTTCGAGCCGTTTTTCACGACCAAACAACCGGGGCACGGCACGGGCCTGGGCCTCTCGGTGAGTTACGGAATCGTCCAAAAACACGGTGGGAGCATTGACTTCACCTCGGTCGTCGGCGGCGGCACCGAGTTTACCGTGCAAATACCGGTCCACGATCAAGCGCCGGGAGCATGACATGAGCCAAACCACGATACTGCTGGCGGACGACGAAGACACGCTGCGCGAGAACCTCGCCAAAGTCCTTTCGGAAGAGGGTTTCGACGTCATTGCGTGTCGCGACGGCACCGAAGCGCTCAAGGCGCTGCGCAACAGCTCGATCGACGCCATTATTACGGATCTTCGCATGCCCGGTGTTACCGGCATGGACCTGATCGACCATGCCGCCAAGCTGGCGCCGGACGCCACCGTCATTGTCATCACCGCGTTCGGGCAGGTGGAGACCGCGGTCGAGGCGATGAAGAAGGGCGCGCGAGACTACATCTGCAAACCGATCATCTTCGACGAGGTCATCTTCCGTCTGAAGCGATTGCTCGCACATGACGAACTGGCGCGTCAGAACAAGTTGCTTCGCGACGAGATCAAGCAGAAGTACGACTACTCGGGCATCGTGGCGAAGTCGCCGTCGATGGCGGCGATCGTCGACACGATCAAGCGGATCTCTCACACGACCAGTAACGTCCTGATCTGCGGCTCCAGCGGTACCGGAAAAGAGGTGCTCGCCCGGGCGTTGCACTACGGCGGCGTCACGCATGACAAGCCCTTTGTGGCCGTCAACTGCGGCGGGCTGGCGGAGACGCTGGTCGAGAGCGAGCTGTTCGGGTATCGCAAAGGGGCGTTCACCGGCGCCGACACGGACCGTACCGGTTATTTCGAGGCGGCCAACGGGGGAACGCTTTTTCTCGATGAAATCGGTAATCTTCCCCTGGCCAGCCAGGCGGTCCTGCTTCGGGCGATCGAGGAGAAGGCGGTCACCCGCGTGGGTGACAACCGTCCCCGGTCGGTGAGCATCCGGCTGATCGCCGCGACCAACCGAGATCTGGAACTGGCCATCGAACAGCAGGAGTTCCGGGAGGATTTGTACTATCGACTGAATGTGATTCGTCTGACGGTCCCGCCTCTGCGAGAACGCCCGGAAGATATTCCGGCGCTCGTTGAACACTTCGTGGCAAAGTATAACATGGAGCTGCAGAGTACTTGCCCCGGCTTTTCAGTCGGAGCCATGGAGGCGATGCAGCAGCATCCCTGGCGCGGGAACGTTCGCGAACTGGAGAACGTCGTCGAGCGTGCGATGATTTTTGCGGGCAACAACGCGGTGCAACGATCGGACCTGTCCGTTGTCGATACGGGCATCACGATCAATGCGCCGCATTCATCCGTGAATCTTCGCTCGGCGACGCACGAATTTGAACGTCAGCACATTACGAAGGTGCTGTCGAGCCATTCCTACAACAAGGTCGCGACCGCGGAAGCGTTGGGGATCGGGCTGTCGAGTCTCTATCGCAAGATGGAAGAGCTTGCGATCTCCAAGTCCGTCCCGGAGACGTCACGCACGAGTTGAGCGTGTTTTTCCGGGCGGAGGGACCTTACGGAGTAGGGAGAACGACGATATGCGGTCCGCCTTTCGAGCCGCGCTATGCGCCGGGCTCGGTCTTGTTTTGACCACACCGGTATCGGTTCGCGCCCAGTTCGGCACGCACCCGCCCATGCCCGGCCAGCAGTTCCATCTTCAAGTTCGGCTTGGACACGCCTCCAGCGCCGAGGTCATCAGCGTGGTCGCGGCCATCCCCCTGGTGACGGCGCCGGCCGATCTTGATCAATCGGTCGCCCTTCCCAAGCCCTACGCGCCGGTCAAGATTACGAAGTACTTCCCCAAGGCCACCATGGAGCAGGACGTCGCCACCGATCCGAGCGGCAAGTCCGCCCCTGCGATCAAGATCGCGATCGTCGGCGCCAAGCAGTCGTTTGAGCGGTGGCTGATCGCCGGCGACGCCGAGCGCAATCGCATGACCAGCCTCATCGGAACCTGGCGGTACATGGCCGTCGACAACCGCGAGCAGCGAGGCGCCTTGCACACCCAGTTCGAGAGGGAAGCGGGCGGTGATCCGCAACTGGTGGTGACCCGCACGGACGGGAGCGGGTCGCAAACGCTCGGGGTCAAGGTGGGTCGCACGCACCAGCTCGACGAGCTGGGCTGCGAGGTACGCGTCAAGGAGTTTTTCCCGCACTTCGCGCTCAACGAGTCGACAAAGAAGCCGATGAATCAATCGGACGAGCGGTCGAATCCGGCGGTTCTCGTTGAGATTCAGCAGGGCGACCGTCGTGAGGAGCGGTGGATCTTCTCGAAGTATCCGGACTTCGGATCCAAGAAGGGATCCGCGCTTCCTTTTCATGTGACGCTCGACTGTCCGCTCAACCGCAAGAGCGATACGCCGGACTTCGTCGTGCTTTCCGTGGATCGAAAGGAACACGAGTTGTGGACGCGATATAAGGACGAGACGTCGTCCAGGCCGATCGCGACGGGTGACAAGACACCCGTGAGTGGTTCTTCCTATTCCTTCTCGGTCGCGGCATTCACGCCGTCGGGCCGACTGGTCGAGAAGTACCGACCGGCGGAGGGTCGTTCCGGGCAACCCACGTTACGTGTCGTGGCGCAGGGTGAGGATGGCAAGCCGATGCCGGTTTGGCTGGAGCTGGGCAAAGCGCGAACCGTGACCACGCCGAACGGCCGTTTGACTTTGCTGTTTGCGGCCCAGCCAGGCTCCATGCCGGGGGGACACCCATGATGTTGCGCGGGCTCACTGTGGTGGTGATCGCCGTCACGGCGCTGACGCTCGCGCGCGGCCAGACCCCGCCGCCGGGATATCAGGGAAGTTGCACCGACGCCGGTTGCCACGCCGAGTACGCCAAGCGACCCGTGATCCACAGTCCCGTGGAGACGGGCACGTGCGATGCCTGCCATGAAGTCGCCGATGAAAAGGCTCACAAGTTCGAGTTCACGGCGGAAGAGAGTGAGCTCTGCGTCGAGTGTCACGAGTTCGACGACGTGAAAACCGTTCATCAGCCTGTGGAGGACGGCACCTGTACGGCCTGTCACGACCCGCACGCATCGCAAAACGCGAAGCTCTTGACCGCGGACTCGGAGGCGGCGTTGTGCTTCGAATGTCACGATGACTTTTCCGACGAGCACGAGTTCCTCCACGGTCCGGTTGCTGCGGAAACCTGCACCGCTTGCCACCTACCGCACGGATCGGATCACGGTTCGATTCTTGTCGCCGAAGGGAGTGGGCTTTGTTTGCGCTGCCACAGCGACATGGGCAGTCGCATCAAGAAGGACGCCGGCGTCCACGAACCGGTCAAGGGTGGTTGTGTCGATTGTCATGACCCGCACGGCGCGGATCATCGCCTGTTCGTGACGAGCGCCCAGCCCGACCTTTGCCTGGACTGCCACGACGAAATCTCCGACCTCGTGGACGATGCCGAGGTAGGGCACGACGCGGTGACGGTGGATCGGGCCTGCCTGAACTGTCACGATCCGCACGAGTCGGCGCACGGTTCATTGTTGTTGAACAAGCCGATGGCGCTCTGCTTGAAGTGTCACAATCAGGAGTTGCCCTCCGGCGATCGCAAGCTGGCCAACATCGCCAAGCACCTCAAGGAGAAGCCGCACCACCACGGGCCGATCCAGGACGAAGACTGCACCGCCTGCCACACCCCCCACGGTGGCGAGTTCTTCCGCCTGCTGACCGGCGCGTTTCCGGGGAGCTTCTATTCCTCCTATTCCGAAGACGGTTATGCGCTCTGTTTCGAGTGTCACGATGTCGAGTTGGCGGAGGAGGAGGCGACGGACGAAGCGACGGGGTTTCGCAACGGGGAGAAGAACTTGCACTTCGTTCACGTGAATCGAGAGGTTAAGGGACGGACCTGTCGCGCTTGCCATGATTTCCACGCCTCCGATAACGACAAGCACATCGCGCGGACGGTTCCGTTCGGCGAGTGGGCGATTCCGATCAATTATCGAGCCACCGAAGCCGGCGGTTCGTGTCAGCCGGGGTGTCATAAGCGGTACACGTACGACCGAGAAACCGCCGTTGTGAATCTTCCCGCGCCCTGAGAAGCCGCCCGGCCTTACCTTTCTTCCTGCCCTCTCGCGGACGCACGGAGCCAACGCCCCCATTTCCCCACATTCCAGGAATCGAGAAGGCGGGGTCTCTCGTTCCCGAGAATGGGAATGGCGGTCGAACGGCGATCCAGTCGGCGCTGACGCGCCCCGAGGCGAGGCGCCGTAAGTTCGTTATTTACAAGAGGTTAGATTCTTCCGTGTCGTGGTACGTAGTTTCTGCTTCATCTGCCTTGTTTTTGGCACGCACAGTGTATCTCCTGATTCGCGACGGTTGCCCCACAAACGGGTCTGGATTGGCATGGGGCAACGGGACGAGGCCTCCAAGGTTGGAGGCGCACGCAAGGCTGGGAAAGGCTAGATAGCTGCTACTTAAATGGAGGTTTGCATTATGAAACGTTTGGTAGGACTCACGATCGCGGCATTGATTCTCGCCACGCCCGTGATGGCGCAGATTGTCCCAGGGGACCATGGGACGTATCCGTCAGTCAACGTCACGAACACCCCGCACAACCTGAACAACTATCCGGGGGTCACGCTGCCCGGTAACCAGGTTTGCCTTCCGTGCCATACGCCGCATAATGCCCTGCTGAATAATTCGCAGGTCTTGTGGAATCATGCTCTGACCGGCGAGACGTTCGCGATGTACACGAGCGGTACGGGTCAGCCGGACGTTCCCAGCAAGCTCTGCCTGAGTTGCCATGACGGCGTGACCGCGATCGACAGCTACGGCGGAGCCGCCGGGACCGCCGCCCTTGTGCTCAGCGGCGGCGCGGCGCTGGGTGCCGATCTGACCGACGATCACCCGATCGGGATTGCCTATCCCACGGCGTTGCCCTCCGAGTATCGTGATGCGGGCACGTTTGCTCCGGGCATCGGCGGTGGCCCCGGCGTCCAGCTCGTCAGCATCGGTGGTGTGATGCGGGTCGAGTGCACGTCGTGCCACGATGTGCATAACAACGGGCTGAACCACTTCCTCCGCGTACCGTTGGAGGAGAGCTACATCTGCCTGCAGTGCCACATTAAGTAGCCTGAAGCGACGCGGCCTCTGGCGACGATGCCATCCGGCTGCGAATAGATGAGTCGCCGCGATTTCGCAGGTGATTTGAAGGGCGTGCCCCGAAACGGGCCGCCCTTTTTTTTTGCTCATCCTGCGTGACGAATGCGCACGAACTCGGTACATCAGTAGCGGAGTTGATGGCACTTGTCGTGCTCGCTATCCGGACGGAGTCTCCCAAGAGCAAGCTCTATTCAAGGGTAGCGTCTTGAACGACTCCGCACGCGGGAAACACGGCACTTTCCGCGCTACGCTTGAGCGTTACACGCTATAAGGTCACCGTAAGGACGAGGAACATCGTATGATTCGACGAGCCGTTGAAATGGGTGGTGTTTGTCTCGTCGTTTTGTTGGCGGGCTGCCAGACGACGAAGAAGGAGAGTTCGCGGCTCCTGCTGTTTCCGTCGCCGCCGGGTACGCCGCGCGTCCAGTTTCTGACATGGATGACCGGTGCGGAGCAGGTCGAGCCGGGACGCGACGCGTTCGAGAGCTTTGTGCTCGGTGAAGAGTCCAAGCTCTCCCGGTCGATCAACAAGCCCTATGGTTTGGCCGCCCGCGACGGCGTGGTCTACGTTTGCGATACGAAGGGGTTGAGCATCTGCAAGCTCGACTTCCGAAGCCAGACGTTTTCCGTCTTCGGCATGAGCGGACCGGGACGACTGCGCAAACCGATCAACCTCGCCATCGATCCGATGGGTTATAAGTTCGTCGTCGACCCGCAGCGCAAGCAGATTGTCGTGTTCGGACCGGGTGACGACTACGTGCGGGCTTTCGACGTTCCCGAGCCTTGCTATCCGGTCGACGTGGCCATCTGGAAAAACGAGCTCTACGTACTCGATAATGACGATTCCCCTCGAGTCATCGTGCTGAGCCGCGTCTCCGGCGAGGAGGTTCGGTCCTTTGGTGCGCCCGGCGGCGATCCCGGGCAGTTCAAGAAACCCGGAAGCGTGGCCTTTGACGCAGAGGGTTTTCTGTACGTCAGTGATACCCACAACTGGCGCATCCAGAAGCTGACGCGTCACGGTGACCCGGTCTGGTCGAAGGGAACGGCGGGCTACAGCCTCGGGTCGTTCGGCCGCCCCCGCGGACTCCGGGTCGGCCCGGACGATATCGTCTATGTGGTGGACGGCGCGACGGAACTCGTGCAGATGTACAATACGGACGGGGAGGTCCTCATGCACTTCGGCGGGTCCGGCGACATGCCCGGTGCCATGAGCCTTCCGGCCTCGCTGACGATGGACGCCACGTCGATCCCGTACTTCAAGAAATACATCCATCCGGATTTCACGGCGGAGTATCTGCTGTTTGTCGCGAACCAGTACGGCGAGCGCCTGATCAACGTGTATGCCTACGGTTCGTTCCCGGATGGTTACACGTTCGGGCAATCCGAGATCGTCGATCTTCCCATGAGGCCGATGGACGACGGGCTCGCGCCGGTTGAGACGCCCCCGGAGGATGAGGCCGAGGATCAGGAGGCGCCGAAACCCGACGCCGACGGACAGGGCTAGATCGGGGCGATCGAAGGAGGCTGGTTTGTCGACCGGGCGCGCGCTTATCCTTGCGACCTTCGTTTCCGCGGGCGTCGGGCTTGTCTCGGCCTGTTCCGAGGGGACCCGGTATCGCGTGCTCAGCTACTTCTTCGATGGTGTTCCGGATCCTGAGGCGGTGCGGGCGGCCGAGGCTGCGGCGAAGGCGGCGGCTGAAGCGAAGGCGGTTGAGGCGGCGAATGAACCGGAGGCGTTCGTCCGCGCGTCTTTTGTTCACCCACCGTATGGTCGAGGCGAGTGCGGTGGTTGCCACGACATCCGTAGCGGGGGGCGGTTGGTGCGATCTCCGCAGGAAGGCCTCTGCCGCACCTGCCACGCGGCGGTGGTCAATGACGTTCGGTTCGCGCACGGACCCGCGGCTGTCCAGGATTGCGTCTTTTGCCACCACTATCACGCTGCGCCGTACCCGCACGTTGTTCGGCAGGAGATTCCGGCGTTGTGTTATCGTTGTCACGATGCCGATGATGCGGCCCAGGGCGAGCACCACGCAGACCTCGATACGGAGAATTGCGTGCAGTGTCACTCGCCGCACGGCGGTGACGATCGGTTCTTCTTGAAACGGTCGGACCTTTGATCGGTGTCGGCCGGGTCCCATCACGGGAGTGTTCGAACGGCGAGACCGGCGTGGATTCATGGCGCCGGAACCGGCCTGCCGTGCGATTTCTACTCCTCCTGACGCTGGTGGGCACATCGGTTTCGTGCCGTTCCACGACGGCGCAGCGCCGAGACGTCCGCAACGTCGAGCTGACGGACATCAAGGGCTACCTCGAGTTCGTGACGCGGCATCGCGAGCAGGATCAGCACTCCAAAGTCGGATCGGGTGATCTGCGATTCGAGGAGACACTTCTCGAAGAGAGCATCAAGCTCGAGACCGAGGGGTTCGTCTATCACCCGAACTTGCTCGAGTTCTCCCTCGGTGCGCTGCTGGGTCTCGAGCAGGGCGACTTCGATGAGTTGAGCGACGACCGCCTTCGAAAGAGTTCCGAAGAGGGGCCGGTCTACGAGTTTGATTTTCGTGGGCAGTTCTTGAAGAAAAAGAACTATCCGGGGTCGGTGTTTGCTCGTCGCGATCGCCGGGTTCAGCCGCGAGCGTTTCAACCTTCGCTCGAGACGACGACGACGAGCTACGGTTTCACCTGGCAGTACGTCGACGAGAAGACCCCGATCAACCTCCATTTCAACGACACGGACATCCGACTGGAACCCAGGGGCGGCAATGAACCTGACGGGCGCCAGAAGAACACCACGCTGCGCCTCGATGCCGCCTTCAACGTCAGCGATCACCTTTCGTACGCTTTTCTTTACGAACGACAGGAGATTGAGGAGCAGCCCTTCGAGCTTGACTTCAAACAGGACGAGCTGACCTTTACCCGCCAATACAGGTTCGGGAATCTCCGCCAGCACAGGCTGGAGTCGGAGATCAACTACTTCAACCAACGCGGGACTTTCGACGTCGAGCGCGGACGATGGCGGGAACTGGTGCGTCTGCAGCACACCGAGGACCTCCGCTCGTGGTATCGCTGGGAGATGTCGGACCGCAAGCAGGGAAGCCTCTCCGGCGTTCCGCCGATCGAGGAACGCTCCTACAATCTGACGGGAACGATCGAGCACAGGCTGTATGACAGTTTGATCACCGAGCTACTGGTCTTCGGCCATTTTCAGGAGTTCGCCTCCGGGCTCGATATCGATCGGGCCGGCGCCCAGATCAGCTTCGACTATCGAAAGAAGAACCGCTGGGGCAATCTGCAGGCTACCTGGAACATGCGATTCACCACGGAGGATCGTGAGGGCGCCGACCGTCCGATCGAGGTCCTCGACGAGCGCCAGATCTTCAGCGATCCCGAACCGGTGGTCCTGACCAACACGAACATCAACCTCGGCTCGATCTTTATGACGGCCGAGGATCGTATCACCGTCTACCGGATCGGTCGCGACTTTACCGCGCTTCCCGTCGGGGACCGCCTCGAGTTGAGGCGCATCGCGACGGGGCGACTTCCCGACGGCGCCACGGTCTTGATCGACTACAACTTTCTGGCCGCCGGGTCCTTCGTGCTCGACACGTACGGTCACGACGTGAACCTGCGGCAGAACTTCGAATGGGGGCTTTCGCCCTATTATCGACTGCGATACCAGAAGCAGGTGCTTCAGCCGCGGACGGCAACGGGGGCGGCGGCGGAGGATATCTCCGCGCACATTTTCGGCGCCGAGTATCGCAAGGGCTCGATCCTGCTGTCGGCCGAATACGAAGGGCACGCCTCGACGATCAATCCCCACGAGGCCGTGCGCCTCACCGCCGACTACACGCGCCGGTTCAAACACGGAGCCACCGGACTCCTCAAAGGGCGATGGACCGACATGCACTACACGATGCCGCGGCGTGACACCTCGTTTTTCACGGTCGAAGGTCGATACCGATATCCGATTCGTTCGGGCCTGATCGTCGAAGCCGGGGTGATCTACCGACGGGAACGAGACTCACTCAGCGGCAATGACGAGGGATTCGACTCCGACCTGGCGTTGGAGTGGTACATTCGAGAAACCGAGATTCGTTTGACGTTCGAGTATGGCGAGTTCGATGATGACTTTTCGGACAACAAATTCTCGACGTTGTTCCTGCAGGTTCGCCGACGATTCTAGTAGGTGCAGGAGTGGGTACGATGTGGCTAACGTTTGACAAGGAGGATGTTTCGCGACGGCGCGCCCCGCGGCGATTCGTGCTGCGGTCGGCGATCTGCCTGACCGTCGCCGTTTCACTGGGCTGCGCGTCCCAACCCGGACGGATCTTCGACCCGATCGATCCGCCCTTGGTGTGGCCTGCCCCGCCAAAGCCCGAGCGCATTTCCTATGTCGGCCAGCTCAGGGATTCAAGCGATCTCAAACCGGCGCGTAAACCCTTCCAGGCGTTGAGTGATTTCTTCGTGGGAAAGGAAAGGCCCGAGCCGTTGTATGGTCCGCGTGACGTCATCTGCACGCCGGACGGCCTGCGCGTTTGGGTCGCCGATCCCGGCGGACGGTGCGTGCACCTCTTCGATCTGGAGAAACGCGACTATCGAAAGATCACCAGAGCCGGCGACATGCCGCTGCTCGCCCCGGTCTCGCTGGGCCTGGGACCTGAAGATTCGTTCTTCGTCTGTGATTCGGAAGCCGTCGCCATCTATCGCCTCTCTGCTGCGGACGGAACGCTGCTCGAAGCGTTGCGGCTTCCCGAGGACGTGAACCGCCCCGTGGCGATTCGGTTCGTACCCCAAAGCGACGCCCTCTTTGTCGTCGACGTCGGCGCGCACAACGTCAAGGTCCTCGATTTGGACGGAACCATCCGCCGCATCATCGGACGTCGCGGCGGGGCGCCGGGTGAATTCAACTTCCCCACCGCGATCACCGATGACGGGGAGAAGCTCTGGGTCGTCGATACGGGCAACAACCGTGTGCAGGGTCTCTCGCGAGAAGGCGATCCCGTTCTCACGATCGGACAAGCCGGAGACGCCCCCGGCGACTTTGCCCTCCCCAAAGGCATCGCCGTCGATAGCGACGGGCAGATCTACGTGGTGGACGCCCGTTTCGAGAACATCCAGATTTTCGATCGTACCGGGCGCCTCCTTCTCTTCTTCGGCGAGGAGGGCAACGCGCCGGGCGCGTTCTGGTTACCTTCCGGTATCTTCATCGACGCGCGCGACCGCATTTGGGTGTGCGACTCCTACAATCGGCGTGTGCAGTTGTTTTCGTATGTGAAGGAAGTGTCGCCATGAAAGAAGCACGACGTCGCACTGGCCTCGCGGTTGCCATCGGAACGCTCTTGAGCCTTGCCGTCGGCGCTTCGGCCCAAGACCGCGTGTCGCAGACGGTCCACAATCTCTCCGCCGCGGGTCCCGGTACGGTCAGAGCCTCGACGGAGACCCAGGTCTGCATCTTCTGCCATGCCCCGCACAACACCGGAGGGTCGCGGCCCCTGTGGAACCGCGGCGCGTCGCTGGCCAGCTATCAGATCTACCAGTCCTCCACGCTCGACGCCCAGACCGGACAACCCACCGGCGCCAGCAAGTTCTGCCTGAGTTGTCACGATGGAACGGTCGCGCTGGGCTCGGTGCTCAGTCGTACCGAGCGCATCCGGATGGCCGGTAGCGATTACATCCCTGCCGGGCTCTCGCACCTGGGCACCGATCTCTCCGACGACCATCCGATCAGCTTCTTCTATACCTCCGGCCTGGCGGCTTCCGATCACCAACTCGTGAACCCGGTCGCCCTGCAGGCTGATGTGGAACTCGACGACACCGGCCAGCTTCAATGCACCTCATGCCACGACCCACACCACAACACGTTCGGCAAGTTCCTCGTGATGTCCAACGAGTTCGGCGCCCTATGTACCGCCTGTCACGTGATGAACGGCTGGGCGTCCGGTTCGCACCGGAGTTCTTCCGCTGTGGTCTCGGGTGCAGCCTCAGGCGACTGGCCCTATGCAACCGTGGCGCAGAACGCCTGTCGAAGCTGCCATCGCCCGCACACCGCCGGCGGTCATCATCGGTTGCTCATTCACCAGAATGAGGAAGACAACTGTCTCTCCTGTCACGACGGCCTTGTCGCGCAAACGAACATCCTTGCCCAGCTCGACAGGTTCTCGGCGCACGATCCGCGAAGCTACGTCGGTTTGCACGATCCCGTTGAGGTCACGACCGGTTCGCCGCCCCACGTTGAATGCGTCGACTGTCATAATCCACACGCCGCAAGCCCCCAGGACGTCGTCCCCGGATACATCGCGATCGGTGCGACGCTGGCGGAGGTTCCGGGCGTCACCATTGGCGGAACGGACGTCGCCACCGCCAACTACGAATACGAGGTCTGCTTCCGCTGTCATGGCGATTCACCCGTTCCGGTTCCCCGGCGGGTGCGGCGACAGGCCGACGTGCCGAACCTGCGTCTCTCGTTCAGCACAGGGAACCCCAGCTACCATCCGGTGGTCCAGTCCTCACCCAGCCCGGACACGGTCAGCCTGGTTCCGGGATATACGCGTGGATCGCTGATTCGCTGCACCGACTGCCACAACAACGACGCAGGCCCCGCGGCGGGCGGGAGCGGCCCCAACGGTCCGCACGGCTCGAACAACAGCTTCCTACTGGAACGTAATTACACCGTCCAGGACGGCACGCCCGAGTCCGCCTCCGCCTACGCCCTGTGCTACAAATGTCACGAGCGCACGAGCATCCTCTCGGACCAGAGCTTCGAAGAGCACCGCAAGCACATCGAGGGCGAGGATACGCCCTGCGCGATTTGCCATGATCCCCATGGGGTTTCGACGACGTTGGGACTGGGACTCGATCGGACGCATCTGATCAATTTCGACGTTCGCGTCGTGCTCCCCAACCCGGACAACGGCCTGCGGATTTTCGAGGATCTCGGCACCCACGCGGGAAGTTGCACGCTGATCTGCCACGGTGAAAAGCACAACGACGAGCGCTATGGAAACTGACGCCACGAGGTCTTCATTTTTGTCGAGGGCAGGCTCGCCTGGCACGCGATCTGTAAGAACCGTATGTTGCCCGCTATCAGGGTTGGTGTTTGGGGCTGCGATTTCGATGATTCGTTCGTTTGCGCGCCCCGTCTGCAGGTCTACCGCACAGCGGCCGACCTAGGTGAGGAAGACTGCTATGCATACCGGACCTACAACTGAGCTTCGATCCGTGTTTCGCGTCATCGGGTCCCTCTGGTTCGCCGCCGTCATCATGGTGCTGCTGCTCGTCGCCATGGGCTGTGCCACGGTCTTCGAGTCCATGCGCAGCCCGAGCGAGGCGCTCGCCCTCTTCTATCACGCCTGGTGGTTCGAAGTCCTGCTCGGGCTTCTCGCGCTGAACGTGGCTGCCGCGATGGCCGCCCGTTACCCCTTCAACAAGCGCCAGGTCGGATTCGTACTGACACATGGTGGCATCCTCTTGACGCTCGCCGGCGCCCTGATCACGAAGCATTGGGGGCTCGACGGGCAGATGGCCATCCAGGAGGGAAGAAGCAACAGCGCTTTCGCCGTTTCGGTTCCCGTCATTACCTTGGCGAACCGCGCCCAGCAGACGACGACAACGCTCGAACTGAGCCCCTCGCGCTACGCCGGATTCGATCCGATCGAGAGCATCGCCGGTGAATCGACCTCACTCCAAAATGTGCAGGTCCAGGTCGTCGGATACGTCCCCGACAGCGTCCTGTCCGAGGAATTTGTCAACGACAACCCGAGGCTCAGCCAAGCCGTTCGTCTCTCGCTGTCACCCGATGGCCGGGAAAACGCCGCATGGATGTTCGCCAATCGTGCCGTGCGGATCGGTCCCTTCACCGTGCTCTACCGTTCCGTCGCCGATCCGGCGCAGCTCCAACGCTTGCTGGCCAACTCGCCGGACGCCGGTGAAGACAAGGACGGTGTCGTTCATCTCGCGGTCGGGGATGCCAAGTTCGACATTCCGCTCAAATCGTGCCAACAGAACGAAGTGCCGATCGGTGACACCGGATTCAGCCTTCGTGTCGTGCGCTACCTCCCCCACGCCACCGTCGGTCCCGAAAGCAAACTCGCCAACCTCTCCGACCAACCCGTCAACCCCGCGATCGAAGTGGAGCTGATCGGACCCGACGGACGTGAGACACGCAAGGCCTTCTCGCGCTTCCCCGACTTCTCCGCCATGCACGGTGACACGACGACCAAGAACATCAAGCTGACATTCACCGCGCCCCAGAGCAACAAACCCTCAACTCCGATCGAGATTATCAGCGGGCCCGACGCCAAGCTCTACGTTCGATTCCAGGCAGGTCAGCACGCGCCTTCGATCAGCACGCAGGAACTCACGCTCGGAACGACGGTCGACACGCCCTGGCCCAATCAAAAGCTCACCGTCTTTCAGCAGATGGACCACGCGCGGGTTTCCCACAAGGTCGAACCCACCCAGGAAGAGCGAAAGCAGCGCACCCCCGCCGTGCGACTCGCCGTATCCTCTGCGGGTGATACCCAGGAGCTGTGGATCCAACGATACACGAGGCCTTATCCCGTTTCGATCCAAGGCGTTCCGTACGAACTGAGCTTTCACGACAAGCAGATCCCCATCGGTTTCGACCTGCGGCTGGACGATTTCAAAATCGTCTATTATCCGGGCACCATGCGTCCCCGATCCTTCGAGAGCCATCTCACCATTCTCGATCCGATCGTCGGCGGCGAGCAAAGCCGTGTCATCAGCATGAACCATCCCGTCAAACACGGCGGATTCAACTTCTACCAGTCGAGCTACCGTGACGATGTCGACCCACCGGTCACGATCCTCAGCGTCTCGCGCGATCCCGGGATCATCGTCGCCTTCACCGGATACGTCGCCATTTTCATAGGGATGTGCGTCGTGCTCGGGATTCGAATGTCCGAGCATCGCCGAATAGACGGCGGAGCCGCCGGTAACGTACAAGCCGGTTCGCCGGCTCAGCTTCTCGCCGACCTGCAGAACCGCTCCGTACCGCGACGAAACAACAAGAACGAAGGCAGCCACGGCGAACCCACCGGACAGGGTAAGCGACCCGGCGGCAAGCCGATCGAGCTGCAGCGCTAGCAGAGGAAAGGTCTATCACGATGTCGAACGCACTGATCATTCTCGCCATCTTGTCAGCGGGAACCTCGTCCCAGGGGCAAGCGCGATTACCACAGTCACTGGACTTGAAGGGAATCTCCGGGCTTGTCGTTCAGCATGACGGTCGATGGCCTCCGCTCGACACCGTCGCGAGAGACACCATCAGCGACGTGACCGGAACGATGGACTTTCAGGGCGAAGACCCCGTCAAGATGCTCCTCGCGTGGACCTTCGACGCCAAGGCCTGGATGGATCAGCCGGTCATCAAGATCGCCAACGCCGAACTCCGTGGTGAGCTGCAACTCCCCAACACCAAGACCGTCTTCTCCTACGCCGAACTGATGAACCACACCCATCTGCGATCCCTCATCGCCGGTCTCTCCCGGATCGAAAAGGGACGCAAGATGAACCCCCTCGAGGCCAAAGTCTCCGACATCAACGGCAAGCTCATCACGCTGCAAAACGTCTTTGCCGGGCAGGTCATTCGACCCATCCCGGTCAACACCTCCGTCGGCGATCCCTGGCTCCCCATCACCGCCCCCAAGGACGCATCGCCACCCCTGGTGCGACGCGCCGAAGATGCCTGGCAATCGCTCCAGGCCGCCTTCCTCGCCGACGACGCCGCTTCCTTCGCCCAGGCCGATCAGAACCTGCGCCAAGCACTCACCGCGCTTCCCGCCGCGTATCGACCAACGCCCTCGCGGATCGCCACCGAGCTGCGGTACAACCGATTCAGACCCTTCACGCTATCCTGGCAACTGATGGTCGTCGGTGCGCTCTTGGCCGCCATTGCACTCGCCGTCGGCAGCCGGCCGTTCGACAGACTCGCAACCATCGGCCTGATCGCCGGATTCGCCATGGTCTCCTACGGCCTGTGGCTGCGCTGGACGATCGCCGGACGCATTCCCGCCTCCAATATGTACGAGTCTCTGCTCTTTCTGGGCTGGGGGATGGGCGCATTCGCCATTCTCGCCATGCTGGTCGTAAAGCACCGACTCGTTCCGTTTACCGCATCCTTCATGGGAGCCGTGTCGCTCTTCCTGGCCGACATCCTCCCGACCGATCCGTTCGTCCGCCCGATCGTGCCCGTTTTGGCCGACACCTTCTGGATGTCGATCCACGTGCCCGTCATCATGGTTTCCTACTCCGTGCTCGCCCTCGGCGTCCTCGTGGCGCATGCACAGCTCGTGATCATGGCCACCGCACCCGGCAAGCAGAAGCTGGTCGACACACTCGACTCACTGCACTACTGGTACATCCATGTCGGCTCGATCCTGCTCTTCGCCGGAATCGTCACCGGCAGCATGTGGGCCGCGTCCTCATGGGGCCGCTACTGGGGATGGGACCCCAAGGAGGTCTGGTCACTCGTCGCCTTTCTCGGATACGGAACGATTCTCCACGTGCGCATCAGCCGCGAGCAAGTCCCCTCCTGGGCCTACTGGATCGGCATTGCCATGGCCGTCGGCCTCTTCGTTCTAGTGGTTCCCAAGCTCCTGCCCCTTTCCGGCGGAAAGATTCTCGCCTTGGGCGGCACCGTCGCAGCCATGATTCTCCTCGTCGCCGCCAAAGGCGCGTTCGCCACAGCCCTGAAGAGCATCCTCTGCTTCTGGCTGATCATCATGACCTACGTCGGCGTCAACTACGTGCTCGGCAGCGGACTGCACAGCTACGGATTCGGCACCGGCGCCGTTTCGAAGTGGATGTTCCTCCTCGGCGGAACGGATCTCGCTCTGATGGCGCTCTTTTGCGTCATCTACTTGCTCCGACGCCGATCCCAGCAGCCCAGCCTCGGCTCCGTGTCGGTGAGCCTCGCAGGCTGACATGTAGGGGCCGCGGTACGGGCCATCTGACATTGTGTTTCGCGGTGTGTCGCTGCACTTGACCAGTGTCCACGGGTGCCATGCCCAAGCCGAAGGCGCGGGCATGCCGTGATGACTGGCGTTGTCTACGTTCGTACACTCATCTGAACGAACGCGTGGGCCTTCTCGCCGCTCATGGTTCAACGACTGTCGTGCAAGTCTCCTTCCCGCACCGCTGTGGGCGCCGAGGTCCGAGTATAAGCCCAACGACAGGATGCCGAGTCGATGACCGGAGTGAACGACATGGGTTTGTTCCATGATCGGCCATTTGTTAGGCCGTAGGGTGCATCTTGATGCACCCTCATGGTGCGGGCTCCCCGCCGGCGCCCGTGCTGAGGCAGACGTCCGAATATAGACCCAACGATACGGCGTCGAACCGGGCAGTGTAGCCAAACTCCACGTGTTTGTATCAGTGGCGGACGCCTGTTAAAATAGGATGACGCTAGTTGAGGTGAGAGAACCCCCTTCCACCAGTAGGTTTGTGAGTGGGGCAGCAAGATGCGCTTGGACCGGCGCACGCATGCGGGTCAATCGCATACGGGCCGAACACATGTGGCGTACTGCCCCGAGAGACTCGGGTCCCACTCAGAGGAGGACATGAAGATGGGCACACGGAGATGGGTGGCTGCTTCGGCAGTGGCGGTCGCGCTGGTTCTGCTGGCTTCCCCGGCGCTGGCGTGGGCAGCCGATTCGGATGGCGATGGCGTGGCCGACTCAGTCGACATCTGCAACAACACACCCGCTGGGACGCCGGTGGACTTCGATGGGCGTCCGCGCGGCGACATGGACTGGGATTGCGACATGGATCTGGATGACATGGCCATGTTCCAGCTGGGGTTCACGGGCCCATATGAATCGCTCGATGGCGTGATCCGGATGGTCCCAGTCGGCCACCCAGGCAACGCGGGCGACCCGACCAACGGCGGTTACGGCCGCGTGAACTATGTCTACGCCATCGGCAAATACGAGATCACCGCCAGACAGTACACCGCGTTCCTCAATGCCGTGGCATGCACTGATACGTACAAGTTGTACGACCCGAGCATGTGGTCAGAGGCCTATGGCTGCAAGATCCGGCGGGGCGGCTTGCCGGGCCACTACTTCTACGGCGTGGCCGGGGACTGGGCGGACCGTCCGGTCAATTACGTGTCCTGGGGCGACGCAGCGCGGTTCGCGAACTGGCTGCACAACGGCCGGCCAACCGGAGACCAGGATCTGACGACGACCGAGGATGGCTCATACCATCTCGACGGTGCGAAGACCGACGCCGAGCTTCTGGCGGTTGCACGCGAGCCGGACGCGACGTGGGTGATTCCGTCGGGGCACGAGTGGTACAAGGCGGCATACTACATTGAAGTTCCTGGGATTTACTACTACTTCGACTACCCGACGGCCAGCGACACACCACCGAGCAACGTTCTGGTGGACCCCGACCCGGGCAACAACGCGACTTTCAAGCCCTCCGGCGGCGAAGCCACCGTCGGGAGTCCGTACTTCCGCACAAGAGTCGGCGCGCACGAGAATTCCGCCAGCTTCTACGGGACGTTCGACCAGGGCGGAAACGTCTTTGAGTGGATCGAAGACACGGGCTTTTCGGGGCTACGCGGCGTGCGTGGCGGGGCGTTCCTAGGCGGCGTTCGATACCTTGAGTCGGAGTACCGCAGCGGGGACTACCCGTCGCGCGGGATCCACATCTCTGGCTTCCGCGTCGCCCGTGTTCCGTGAGCAGGGAACGCCCGAGGCTTACCTGCGGCCCGATTCCGTACCCAGGCCATGGGTGCCATTGGCGGATCACCGGGTGCCATGCCCAAGCCGTAGGCGCGGGCATGCTGTGGCAACCGCCCTCGGGGGCCGCGGCCGAGCGAGGCGCTACCATGCTGTCCCGCAGCCTGTGGGGCGCATCCTGATGCGTTTCTTGTACGGCCCGCCAGAACCGGCCGGCGGCTGCCCTACTCCTGCGGACAATCCCCGTACCCTGCGGCAATGCCCCCAGCGACACCGTACGCAGGGCCCGCGGTGCGGACCGTCCCGTACCACAATTCGCGGTGCGTGGGGTGCCGCTTGATGCAGCTTCTGTACGACCACGTGCGGATACCGAATCCCCGCCAGCCCCTGTAAGATCTTCTCGACGTGCGCGAATATAGGACGGGTCCGGCACGACTCTTGCAACCCTGTCTGCCGCAGACGGTTTCGGGGTCGGACTCCGCGCCGACTAGCGTGGCGCGGGCGTATCGACGGTTCCCTGTGGTTTAGTGGCTTACCAGCGAGGTGATGACGATGAAACGGACCTTCACGGCAGTACTACTGATCGGCGGCGTAGGCGTAGGGATGCTTCTTTGGGGGGCGGCGGTTCCCGCCTCAGCCGACGGCGGCTCACAGGCGGCCTTGACCGTCGCCGCAACCACCGCAGCCATGGGCGATTCGCCCCATGCCTATGTCGGCTCCAGCAAGTGCAAAAAGTGTCACATGAAGCAGAACAAGAGCTGGAAGAAGACGAAAATGGGCAACGCCCTGGAAACCCTCAGACCCGGCGTCAAGGCCGACGCGAAGAAGGCCCATGGCCTCGACCCCACCAAGGACTACACGACCGACGCGACCTGCCTCAAATGCCATACCACCGGACACGGTCATGAGGGCGGTTACTTCATCCCCGACGCGGGCGACAAGAAGGCCCTCAAGAAGGCCGGTAAGCTCGCCGGCGTCGGCTGCGAGTCCTGCCACGGTCCGGGCGCCGAATACATCAAGGTCTTCGAGGACATCCAGAAGAACAAACGGAAATACGACGTCAAAGAGCTCTACTCCGTAGGACTCACCAAGATGGATGCCAAGGCCTGCACGAATTGCCACAACGAGACGAGCCCGACCTATGATGCGTCGAAGCCCTTCGACTTCGACTCCATGAAAGACACTGACACGCACGAGCACATTCCGCTCAAGCAGCGCGACTAGTCCACGAGTTGTCCAGGACATCATGCCCTCCTGCTCCCCCCTGACAATGGGGGGGATTCAGGGGGGTGTTTTCATTGCCTGACAACTGATCACTGACGGCCTACGACTTACAGATACTCCACAATGCGCCACCGACCTGGCACTCTTCTGTAGGTTCCGTTGTGCGGACCGCCTCTGCGTGCCGTCAGCAGTGCTCCCAGCCTCGGCCTGCCATCGATCAGAGTCGCGACAGTCATGGAGCGGGCCACCGCTGGCTCGCCCGCCAGTGTGTTGAGCGGCGACGCCCGTTCCCGGCGCATTTGGGGCGCCTGGCAATCACACGATCCCCCGCTCCGTCTCGCCTGACACTTCCACGGAAGGGAAAGGTCCACGCCTACCGCAACGAATTCTACGCCTTCCTCTGGATCTCCGCCCTCGACTACGCCGCCCACGCCCGGCAGCGCTCCCCCAAGTGGGATACCGTCACCGTGCCCACCTCCGCCTTTCGAAAACTCGTGAAGCCCCTCCATAAGCGCTGAACCCGCGACGCTCACTCTCCCATAAGGGTAAACCCCAACGGTGGAGGGTGTCAGGGGTGTCTACTCCACGCCATGGATCGATTGGAAGTCCCCGATGCCCTCGAGAATATTCTCTCAGGTTTTGGCCGAATGTTCGTGAACCTCGTGCCAGAGCATCGGTATACACTGTAGAGCTTATCCCAAGACCCCTGAGCCGCGGGCTTCAGCCCGCGCGACCTCGCAAAACGTCGGGGAATCTTATGTGCAGCATGCTCGCACTCCGCGAAGAACATGGTTCTGGAATAGCCTCTAGAGTGATCGAGCGTTCTCCACGGCCACATCCACGTGTGACAACGCCGATCCCAACGGAGGACGCTACTGTGGCCAAGAACAGTCCGCCGCCGGTGCGTTTCGGAAAGGAGACGCATTCACCCGGTTCATTCGCTGTCGGTGGTTCGTGCTCGCCGTCCCGATCGCCCTCCCGATCGCGGCTCTGGGATGGAGCCCGCCGGAGGATCGCGCCGACGCGTCCACCCGGTTCGCGCGGGATATCGAGCGTGACCGGCTGACATCGTCGATCAATATGTACGAAGGCGTGCTGCTCATTCGGCCGGCACCGTCGACCGTCCGTTCGGCCAAGCCTCAGGCGTATGAAGCACTGTGGCGAGATCATTTCGGCGATGTCGTCTATTCCTACGATCGTCTCTTGCACA
>JAJDDV010000069.1 GCA_029260135.1 Phycisphaerae bacterium
CTCCACTGCGCCATAGCGTGGGCAACGTCGATCTTGACCCGCTCTTTGTCGACGCGGATGGCCCGGACGACATCGTCGGAACCGAAGACGACAACCTGAGACTCTCGATGTTCTCGCCGGTCATCGACCTCGGCGACCCCAATCCACCACTTGCGTCCTATCGCGACGCCGACGGTCACGTTCGCATTCTGCGCGGGCGAATCGATATGGGCGCCTACGAGTTCGGCATCGGCGACTACGATGAGGATCGACGGCATACATTGTCGGATTTCGCAGCCTGGGACGCCTGTATGACCGGGCCCGATGAGCCACCCTTCCGTCCCGGGTGCGAACCCTTCGATTTCAAGGCCCAGCTGCAGGATCACATCGACTTGCATGACTTCGCAGTCTTTCAGCGTGCCGGACACGGCCCCATGTACAACTACGCAAGACCCAAGAAGAAGTAACATCTCTTCTGTCAGCATCTCGCCTGGACAGACGCCTGCCGTCACGGACTGTCCGCGCGACAGCGCTGGCCGTCGCGCGTACATTCATTGCGGACCTCTTCGACAGGACGTAACCCACCGGGCTCGCACCTGGAATCGGGCTGAGAGAGTTTTGACCTCTCGTACAGGCAGGCCGAGGTCCTGAGGAGGCGAGCGTCAGCCGCACTGCAATGGAACGGCCGATCGACGTATTCGACCGTGCCCCGTAGTCCTGATCCGCAGCGTAGACGGCGACGATGTCTGCTACGCTGAAGATCCGCGTCCGACCGACGCGGAAATGACGACACCCGCCTTGCGAGGCTGGCGTTGCGGGGTACCTCGGCCTTCGTTGGACAGCCTCAGCGCGGCCCTGCAAGCAACAGTGCAAGGTGAATTCGCCGGCGCCGTAACTCTATGTCGCTTCGCGGTTTAGAACTCGCCGCCCGCACGTTGCCAACGTGAATGTCGTCGGTTCGAATCCGATCACCCGCTTTTCTTGACGGCCGTTGTCCAGCCGTGACAGCGGCGTCCAACTCTTGACCCGGGCGCGACTTACGACGATCCCGCCGAGCGCTTTCCGACCCCTCCCCGCATCGCCCGTTTTGCCAGCAGGTGACCAAAATGGACGGCCATGGACGCGCGTACGTGCAAGGTTTAGTGCAAGGCGAACGGCAGACAAGACGGCGATGGGTCACCAATTGATCGGTGTCGCGCCGAAGACCCTGGCCGATAGCGTTGCAGCACCGGCTTCGCTTTGCGCGGCGCGTGCGATTCCGTACGCGGTTGAGTCGGTCGCAGGCCATCGACGTCAATGCAGCGAGTGGGTCCCGTGCCGGGAGTCCATTGGCCACAAGAGCCTGCTCTTCGTTGGCTCGGCAACCGGCGGCCGCGCCGCCGCGCGATTTCGCGTCATCGTCACTTGCGCGTTTCGCCGGTTTGAATCAATTTCCTGTTTCTGCGACGCGCCCACCCTTGTCCGGCCCATGCTGAGAACCGCGTTGACCTGTACAGTGCGTCCGGCTGATGAACGCTGCGAGCCAACAGAATCTGCGATGGGCATTGAGTGTCGATATCCAGAGCGTTGTCAAGACGGAACGGTTTCCGACGGCTCGGGAGATCGGGCTTCGGCTCGCTTTGAGCCGTTGCGCGCGTACTTTCGTTCGCTCATTTGCGATCAGTGGCCCTTCCCATCATACTGCCCATCGTGACCGACTCGATGCCAACCGACCCACCACGACGCAAGGGCGCCATCGCCACGTTTCTTGCGATTGTTGAGCGCGGCGGCAATCTGCTTCCCCACCCGGCCACACTCTTCCTGATCTTGGCCCTTCTGGTGATCGGCCTTTCGGCAGTATTCGCGTCGACGGGTCTGGAAGTGCAACATCCGGGGACGAAGGAGACGGTCAAGCCCGTGAGCCTGCTGACCGTGTCCGGCCTGCATCGTATCGTGCTCAATATGATCGGCAACTTTACGGGCTTTGCCCCCTTGGGCACCGTACTAGTGGCGCTTCTGGGCATCGGGGTGGCCGAGTCAAGCGGACTCATCGGGACGTGTATGCGGCTTCTTGTCACGATGGCACCTCGCGGTCTGCTCACCGCGGCTGTGGTCTTCGCCGGGGTCCTTTCTAACGCGGCCAGTGAGATCGGCTACGTACTTCTCGTTCCCCTGAGCGCGTCCATCTTTGTAGCGGCAGGGCGTCACCCGATTGCGGGGCTGGCGGCCAGCTTCGCTGGTGTATCCGGGGGATACAGCGCCAACTTTCTCTTGGGCACCATCGACCCGCTCTTGGCCGGTTTGACGGAGGAAGCGGCGCGCATCATCGACCCGGAGGCAACCGTCAACCCGGCCTGCAACTACCTTTTCATGGTTGTGTCGACCTTTCTCGTTACGGGCGTCGGGACGTTCGTCACGGAACGGATTGCCATTCCGCGCCTCGGGCCGTGGAAAGGGGAGACCGCATTGACCCCTGACGACCACCTCGGCCCGCTGTCCGCGGGCGAGAGGCGTGGCTTGCTGTACGCGGGAATCGTTGCCGTGATCTTCACCGCGATCATCCTTGTCGGCACGATCCCCGTAGACGGATATCTCCGCGGTGAAGGCGGTGACCTGCTGCGATCGCCCTTTTTGTCCGGTATTGTGGCTTGGGTCTTTCTTAGCGGAGCCGCCTCCGGAATCGCTTACGGGATCGGCGCGGGCACGATCCGCAGCGACTCTGACGTGATGAAGGGCATGAGCAAGTCGATGAGCACACTCGGCGAGTATCTCGTGCTCATCTTCTTCGCGTCGCAATTCGTTGCTTATTTCAACTGGACCAATCTCGGGTTGATCCTGGCGGTTGAAGGATCCGAGTTCTTGAGATCGCTCGGATTGGGATCCGTGCCTTTGATGCTTGCGATGGTCTACATGGCCGCGGCGGTCAATCTGTTCATGGGCAGTGCGTCGGCGAAGTGGGCGGTCATGGCGCCGGTCTTCGTGCCCATGTTCATGAGCCTGGGCCACGATCCCGCCATGATTCAGGCCGCGTACCGCGTCGGCGACAGCTGCACCAACATCATCGCTCCGGGGATGTCCTACTTCGCGCTGATCATCGCCTTCTTCCAGAAATATGAACCCAAAGCCGGTATCGGAACGCTTGTGGCCACGATGCTTCCCTACTCCATCGCGTTCCTACTGGGTTGGAGCGTCATGCTAGGTGTTTGGGTCGGCCTCGATATTCCGTTCGGGTTCTAGGTGCCAGCAATCTGCCCGGAGCGCCAGCGGAGGCAGGGGAGACCCTATCGAAATAGGGACTTCCGAGCTTCGGAGCGTTACTGCTTTGGGCGTTGCGAACGTGAATGTCGTGGGTTCGAATCCGATCACCCGCTTTGATTGACGGCCGTTGTCCAGCCGTGACAGCGGCGCCTTTCCTTGGACCTGGGCGCGACTTACGCCGATCGCGCCGAGCGTTTCCCGGCCCCTCTCAACCTCGCCCGTTTTGCCAGCAAGTGACCAGGATTGACGGCCGTGGACGCGCGTACGTGCAAGGTTTAGTGCAAGGTAAAGGGCAAACAGGGCACCGATGGGTCGGCGCCCTCTGCGCCAATTCACCGGCCCCGCACCACTGAGCAACGACGCATGGGGATACGCTTGTCTTGGGGCCAGTGGGAACCCAACGTTCGTCGAGAACCTGGAAGCGCGCAGCAGAGACTCCGAAGGGCGTTGGATCAGCTGCTGCGCATCGTACCACTCGATCCTACGCGTCGCAGATCCCGATCGGCCCTTCTTGCCGGGCACCGCTCACCGCCTAGGAGCACGGTACCGGCCCCGGCGCGAACGGATACGCGAGCCCACGGAAGGCGTCCAGCGCGCGTGTAATGTCCGTGATTTCAATGACCAAGTTAGGAGTCGCAGGATTGAGGTCGGTCCGGGCTTTGGTCGGAGCGGTCGGCAGATTGCGGAACTTGTCGACGATCGACACGATATCCGTCGGGACACCGACCGTGCCGTTGGGCGCCGTCCAGGCGCCGGTAGCACTGTCAAAGGAACCGCACACGTCCCCCCACTTGGGTGGGTTCAGGGCAAGCGGAGCGGAGAAGCTCGGCTCGAGTCCCACACTGCACGAGTCGTCAATCACCTGAACGTCATACGTGCCAAGCGGAACGATCCCCGCGTGCAACACGTGGATCATGCCAGCGTCGAACCAACTGGAAAAGTGCGGGTCGCACTGCAACGTCGCGACATTGAAATTCGGAAACTCTGCAACCGGTTCGACCGACCCACTGTTCTCGCTGACTTCGCTCGGAGGCCCGACCCAGAGCGCAGTGCCGTTCCAGGCATCGAACGGGGCAGGGAGATCCACGAAAGTAATGCGTACTGCTTGGTTCCGACCCGGATCGCCCGCGCTGAACGAGAGGAAGCGGTTCTTCGCATAGGTGATTCCGGCGATCGTCTCGGCTGTCGGGACGGTTGAGGCGGTGCAGGTTGCAACCGATTCGCCAATGATCGTTACCGGCGGAAGGTCCGCGAGCCGGAGTTCGACTGCGGTGACGGAGCCTGGGAGCACCGTGGCGCTGACCGCTTCGATCCGCAACTCGTCGGCCGCGACACGCGCACCGCCCGTCAACGCGATGGTGCCACCCTCCGGAAATCGCAGCGTCATACGCCACGACGCGGCTCCCGCCGGGCCGGTACTAAACCCAACGGGCCACTCGGTTGCCTGGGCGGCCACGTCGGTTCCGGCGGCCGATGCGACAACCGATCCATGATTGAGGAGTGTGACCGTGTAGGAGGATGTGCCGAGTGGTGACACATCAGGGAGGATCTCCGCAACACCGCCTGTCTTGGTTATCTCCGCGCGGCAAAGCTGCTGCTCAGGAAGTGCACCAAGTTCTCCGACGCTGCTGATGGCCATCTGTGCGGCGTCAACGATTGCGGTGACTGATAGTGAGAGCCAGTCGGCCCACAGACTGGCCGAAACCGGTGCGGCATCAGGAAGACTCGATGTGTACTCGATGTGTACACCATCCTCGCCTGTGGAGCCGATGTTCTCGATGCGAAGCCGCTGACCGCCAGCAACTCCACGAATATGCGCCTCGCCAAGGCCGCTGTGTGTGTGTCCGAATTGTCGTAGCCTGGAATCGATAAGGCTCATTTCATTGATGTCACGAGCCAGCAGTTCTACGTGCATGAGTGGACGCGATACCGATGTTCCGGACCTGAACTCGACGACGCTTCCGGAAGCAGCGCCAAGCGTGATCGCCCCATCTTTGACAGTGAAGTTTGACTGCGCGGGCCATTGCCATCGGGCCGCCAACACGGGGACACCTGACAGCTCGACGCCATTCGGGGTGCTGCTCGGACCAACCACTGCAACGACCGGCCGGCTCACATTGTCGAACTCGGCAACGAGATTCCCTTCGTCGTAGACCGTTACTTTGTAGACAGTCGTTCCCGACTGCGAGAAATCAACAGCAAGCTCAAGCTCGAGTCCCTGACTCAGATAGGATGAACCCAACCACGCCTCCGCGGCGCCATTACCGGCACCGAGGTACCGTGTCTCGACGGCCGCCCCCACGGGGAAGGGAGCGAACGGGATCCATCCCAACATCAAGCCCTCGGCGGAGCCCACATCGAATGACACACCGTCTCGTCCGCTGGAACCAAGATTGGATATCGCCAGCCAGGTGTCCGCGGCACCGGCATCCGGACGCCTTGCCTGAGGTGACGGCGGCGTCATTGGGATGGCGCCGCCAAGAAAGTCCATACCTATTCCCCACCAGATCAGCCCTCTCTCGTACACACCCATGTCCACCACGGGGGCCGGAAGAACGCCATTCGACTGTATGACCGGCCGGGCATTGCGCACACGATCAGACCCCTCGTAATCTAGCGTTAGACTACAGACGCCATATGGCTGACACGATTCCTCGGGTGTTAGACACGGGGGTGTCGCCCCACAGGTTGCGGTCATGTCGATGAGGCGGAGATTGGCGCCGACATCGACGCACGGGGAGTTGTCCTTCAAATGGAAGTCGCGGCTCGACGTATTGGTGAATTGCGGATTCTCGTCGATATTTCCCGTTCCTGAATAGACGATTCCATCTCCCGGGCCTTGGTCCATGATACAGGAGTATTCGACGATGGCGGATTGACCGAGGTTCGTCAGTTGTGCGTCAGCGACGCCGGCCGCCGCGTGCGTGTTTCCCCAGAGGATGGAATTGAATATCCTGACTGTGCTGCCAGCTCCTCGGATCAACAGACCGCCACCTTCGCCCGTCCCGGAAACGCCACTAGCTTCGTTGCCATAAAACAGACAGTTGACGGCCTCGAGTTCGCTCCCACTCCCGCTTGGCACACCATTCGCGATGGCGCCGCCTCCGTCGCCTGTGGCTACGTTGTCCTGAAAGAGGCAATTCATCAGACGCACCGTACTCGCCTCGTTGTAGATGGCTCCACCTTCTCTTGCTTCGTTTCGATCTTCGAACAGGCAGTTGACTGCTCTGACGTCTGCCGCGCGATTATACATCGCTCCACCCAAGTCGGCCTGGTTGACTTCAAACGTGCATGCGCGCAGGGCGGGAGACGCGGTGTCGTTGTACATCGCACCGCCCACTACAGCCACGTTACTCGTGAAGGTGCAGTCGGAAACCTCCGGGCCTCCACCATCAATGAAGACGCCACCGCCGGCCCCCTCGGACTCATTGCCCCAGAACGCGCAATCTCGTACGGTCGGCGATCCGCCGTTGAGGATCAGCATGCCGCCGCCTCGCGGTCCATTCGGGGAGGTGTTCGCGGCGTATCCGAATCGGATCTGGAAGCCGTCGAGCACGGCCGTGCCGTCGTTGCCATCACTGGTGACTACATGCCATACGTTGTCATGCATGCCATTGCTGTTGATCTCGCCATTGAGGATGGAGAGATTGCCCTGCGGATCCCGCTGTGTCAGGCTCCGCTCTCCCGGCAGACACAAGCTGGGCGCTGCGCAATCCTGAGAGGCGTGACATGGTTGCAGGTCATTGGCGCCGCCGAAACAGTAGGACCCGTCGCCGATGAAACCACCGTAGATGGCCAGTCCGTTGACCAGGTCGAACGTATCGTCTGCACCACCCGCACCGACGGGCCCGGGCGTATAGATGCCGTCGGCAACCCACAGTTCCGTAATCTGGCATGCGGAGGTTGCCGCCTGCACCTCCGCGATGGCGTCGCCAAGCGCGGTGTAGGCGCAGCTCCAGTTGGTCCCGTCACATATTCCGCCATTGCAGGAGGAACACGTGGCCGACGCGTTGACATATCGGATGCGGCAGTCCGGGTCGTCACAGTTGAAAAGCCCGTCGCAATCTTCGTCGCCGCTCGTCGGGCTGCAGTCGGTCTCGCGGCCTCCGCAATCCGCGTCAACGCTGTCGACGCATCCATCACACTCGTTGTCAACGGAATCTGAACAACTCAGTTCCGTTGCGCCGCAATCTGAATCGTCTAGGTCGACACAGCCGTCGCAGTCCTCTCCATCCAATCCGTCGTAGCAATCGCTTTCCGCAGGCGGCAGGCCACTGCACGTGGAATACAATGGCCAGGCAACCCCGCCTAACGCAGTGCAGCACGTTTCATCGATGTCGCTGCACACGCCGGCGATGCAGCACGGGCTCGTACCCACGCAGTTCGACGATGTTCCTGCGGAGATGAACGGTGATGTACACTGCGCCGCTGTCGTTTCGAGGCACGCGCTGTAATCACAACATGCGACACAACCCGGATCGGAGTAGCAATCCGGATCAGCACAATCGATCGCTCCGTCGCAATCGTTATCGATGCCGTCGGTGCAATTGGCCTCAGTCGCCGAGCAATCCGAATCCTCTGTATCCACGCAGCCGTCGCAATCCTCATCGACCGATCCCGTCCCCGCACAGGCAGATTCCTGTTGTAGCACTTGGCCGCAATCGGCCTGACAGGCATTACTACAGGTGGTCTCCTTTGTCGCCGCGCAGCAGACTCCGTCGCACGGATCAAGACAATCCCCCGGGCACCCGCAGTTGTTCTCGCCCAACGTGGCGTCACATAGCCCATCGCCGCAACATGCGGCCGGGGGGCAATCCGCCACGTCATCGCAGTCCGCGAGTCCGTCGCAATCATTGTCCACTCCGTCGGTGCAGTCACCCTCAGACAACGGCAGATCGTTTGCGCATGTGCCGGGGCCAAGGTTACTGGTAGCGTCACAGCATGCTTCGGGAAGTTCGGTACAGGTCCCGTTCTCACAGCACATCACAGTGCTACCACAGTCGACCCCCGTGCCCGGGTAATGTGGCATCGCGCAGTCGGTGACCTTGACGTCGGCGCATGTCAGGGTCGCTGGATCACAGCACGGTAGACAGGCTGGATCAGCGAAGCAATCAGTATCGTCCTCACAATCTACCTTTCCGTCACAATCATTATCGAGTCCGTCGCTGCAATCTGATTCACTCGTTGGCGGCGGGCATGACGTTCCCGGCCCCAACGGAGTACCACCCCTGGAAAGGCAACATGGTGCGTTGAGGTTGTCACACGTACCGGCACTCACGCAGCAGGCCTCGGTGCCGCCGCAGTCCGTTCCGACGCCCATGGGGGTGTCGGTGGTTCCGAGGCAATCCGCTTCTGTGGCCTCGCGACATGATCCGGCCGCTTCACAGCAGGCCTCACAGTGGGCAGCGCCAGCGCAGTCGCCATCATCGCAGTCGGTCTGCCCATCGCAGTCGTCATCCATGCCGTTCGAACAGAGACCGGCTTCGGTCGGAGGTAATGCCGCACACGATGCGCCGATGACTTGGGCACCGGCATCGAGGCAGCACTGCTCGAGCACATCGACGAACCCGTTGGAGTGACAGCAACAGATGGTGGGTTCGCATCCCTGTCCGGTATTGTGTTCGGTGTAGCCCGTGCCTGTACACGCACCGCTCAACTGTCCGCTGCACGTCGGCAAGCCGGTGGAGGAGTCGCAGCACACGCGGCATAGGGAATGAGCAAAACAGTCAGAGTCAGCGCAATCCGCTCCCTCATTGCCGTCGTTGTCGCAGCCATCCGTACAATCGGCGAGGAGCTCCGCGCCATGTTGCGCAAGGTATTGGGCTTGGCAGAACGTGTCGCCACAACAGTCCACGTCGTCGCAGTCGATGTCCCCGTCGCAGTCATCGTCGGTTGGAGTATTGTTGCACACCTCGTTCGCTCCCGGATGGACGGCCGCCGCGCTGTCATCACAGTCCGTGCCTGCGTCGACGCCAGGCGGTGGGGTTGAATCGCCCCATCCGTCGCCGTCATCGTCCTTCATGCAGGCGTTCGCGTCGTCGTTTGGGGCCGCTCCAAGGTGCGTGGTGCCTGAGCTGTCGTCGCAGTCTGTGCAATCCGGCCATGCGTACCAGGTCCCGGTTGTCGGCTTCAGGCAGGAGGTTCCATCCCAGCTGTCGGGGTCGGCGTCGCCGTAACCGTCGCCGTCGGCGTCGGGGCAAAAAGTCGGGCAGAACTCGTACGCGCCGAGGTCTAGATCCTCCTCGAAGCAATCCGCGTCACACGTGCGATCCGGGTCGCCGTCGTTGCAGGTGTCGGTTCCACCGCACAAAATGCTCGGCTCATCCGCCCATCGGGGCTTCATATCGAGATCGAACGGCGTTCGCTGGCCGATTGTCGAGCCATCCGCGTCAAGGTCAGTGAGGTCGTCGGGAACGTAACTGAGGTCCCCTTCCTCGACGCAGGCCGAGCCTTGTTCCAGGCGGTAGTCGTAGAGCTCATACGTGTCGCCCGCCGTGGCAACGCTCGTCCAGTCGCCCCAGGCGGTGATCGTGGTCGCTGTATTGTCGACGATCACCGTCTGAAGGTATTGCGAAGCACTATCTGGATTGACCAATCGGTCCTTTAGCGCCCCAAGATCGAAAGCTGCATTGCAGTCGATAAAGGTCGTCTGAAACGTGTCTGCGTCATAGCATACGGCGGCACCGCCGCAGGAAGAGTCACAGGCCGTGCTGTTGTCCCAGGTTCCGCCAGGCAGCGATGCGCCCTTGAACGTGGGGTCGACGCATGAAGCGGGGTTGGTCTGGCCCATGCAGCAGTCGGTCCATACGGTTTGGCCATCTTCGATCGAGCAACGATCGATGGTGGCGTAGTTGGACGTGAACTGAACATCCATTCCAGTGCTTGCGCCGTCCGTGTTGGCCCACAGCACAGAGTTGAACAGGAAGAGTGGTTTCGCCACCAGGCTCCGCGCCCAGATGCCCCCACCCTGGTGGCTGGCGTGGTTCCCACTGAACGTACAGTTCCTCAGCGGTGGCAGCCAGGAGGTATAAGGGCCCACCAAACCCCGCTGGTCGATGACATACAGGCCACCGCCGCCATCATCTGTCCCCGATCCGAATGCGGCATTTCCAGAAAACAGGCAATTGACAAACGCCGTCTTTGTGTTTGAGTTCCAATTGGGAAACCGCTCGAGTGCATTGTCGAGATAGGCCCCACCTCCACGCTCACCGGACTGGTTTCCCACAAATATGCCGTTGACGATGAACGGGGCACCACCTCCATATCCGGTATCGGGTGTGGGATCGCCGGGGACTTCGCCGCTCACGTGGATTCCGCCTCCTCTTTCGCTGGCGGAATTGCCAACAAGTACACAGTTCTTTGCTGCCACTGAACGGTATCCGCCCCCAAAGAACTGGGACCAGGCACCACCCCTTCTGGCTTGATTGCCCACGAAGACACAACGGTCCAAACTTGCCCACGCTAAGTAGGCGCCGCCGCCAAGGCGGAATGCTGTATTGTGCGCAAGGACGCAGTCGGTGTACTCTGACTGCCCGGATGACCAAATTGCCCCGCCATCAGTTCCCGTAGCGGTGTTGCGGCTGAAGACACACCTCTGAAAAACAAGACCCGCCATTGCGAGTTGGATCGCCCCACCCCCCGACGCAGAGTTGTTGTCGAAACGGCAATCGTCGAAAGCCAAGCTGGTGGAGCCATTACTGGGGGAGATGTCGGCTGCAAAGACGGCTCCGCCCCACCCGACGGCATTGTTGGCATGGAAGCGGCAATTGCTGACGGTGGCAACAGCCGCAACGGGCGCCGTGGAATAGCCAATCCGCAGCCCCGCACCCCGCTTCGTCGCGTTCGAGGGTCCATCCGCGAAACCGGCCGTCACGGTGAACCCGTCAAGCGTTGCCGCGCTGATGAGCCCCGCGTCATAAAGGAGCACATTGTAGCTGTTTTCAGCGTTCGAGCCGCCGGTATGATCGTCCTGGAGTAGGTCGCCGGAGAGCGTGGTCTCATTGGCCGCGAAATCCCGGGTGCCAAGGTCAAACGTCGCTGGGTCCTCGTTTCCGGCGAAACCGCCGTAGACCGCCACGCCATCCTTCAGGTCGAAAGTGGCGGCGCGATCAGCAGTGTGCGCGCAGTTGGGGACGTCGTAGTCGGGAAGATACGTCCCAGCCGCGACCCAGACTTCGTGGCCCGAGCCCAGGCTCGCATTCTCCAGCGCGGCCTGAAGCTCCGTGAACGCCAGGGCCCAGGATGTGCCGGTGCAGCAGTTCGTCGAACAGCCACACGAGGAATCACAGGTTGCATTCGCATCGACGTACCACGTCGTCTGCGCGTCGGCCGAGCCGAAGAGTGCACCGAAAGAGACCGCGGCTGCCATCAAGATCGAACTGACTGTTTGCGTCCACTTGGCCGTCATGATCTGACCCTCTCTACTGACCATACCCATTTGTACGTTTCCGAGCCGTCGCGCACGGTGGGCGCGTCAAGGGCACACCGCCCCCGCGCGCGTGGCCTGGTTGTGACCGCACTTTTTCCGTCGGTCAGCTCGCCGACGAACTGCAGAACTCCTGTCGATCTCATCCCATGTGTTCATCAGGACCAGGCCGACCGTCGAGTTCATCCGCCCCAGGTACTACCGCTGCGGGCCATAGAGGTTTAGACAGAATGCCCATTCGTTCGACCCGAAGCTACCAACATACACATTTGAAACGTTCAATTCAAGAAGACACTTCACTTCTTGCGACGTAAAGAACAGCTTCAGTGATCTCCCAAGCTAACAGAGATACTACCTACACGCCGAGCGCGACCGCCCAACACAGCCTCCACATGACCTCGGTCGCCCGGGGAGTGCAGTCTGGGGTGGGCGCCAACAGTTCTCGAAGTCCCGTCGCATCGACCACTGGGTACGTTTTGTACCTGGCGCTCCGATTGATTCGACGCATGTGTCTACGCAGTAGATCGTCATCGTACACCTCTACTACCACGCCGGGCACCCAGGGTGAGGCCACGGAACGACCACCCGGCTGTTTCGTACACTGAAGATCATGCACACTTGCTCAGAGTAGGAACCAGAGCCAACGTCAGTCGCACCGAAGGCTACGGCGTAGGACCTGTGAACGCCCGCTGGAGCGCAGCCGCATCGTCGAGCCGGATCAGCCCGTCGCGCGTGAGGTCCACCTCGTCGCACGTCTCTCCGTCTTCACTTGTCGGGTCCGCAGTGACACACGCAACCATGGCTTTCCAGTCGGTGACATCCACGTCTCCGTCACCGTCGAGATCGTGCAGCAGTTCGATGCCGTTGTCACACACATCCCCGGTTCCGTCACCATCCGTATCTTCCTGGAGCGCGTTGGCGACCCCACGACAGTTGTCGCACGCGTTGCCGAATCCATCGCCATCGCTGTCCAACTGGTGGACATTGGACTGCTCGGGACAGTTGTCGACCGCATCGGGAACACCGTCAAAGTCCGCGTCCGGGGTCGTGGCAACCAACGGAACGATGGCGCTTCTTCCCACGTTGTAGTCTAGGGTCGAGTCCGGGCTGTTGAGCCAGCTCACCACCGCGACGGGACGGTACAGATCCCCCGCTCGTGCGTAGGCCAATCGGATGTCGAGCGACACCGGCTGTCCATGATGTGAATCGAAGAGCTTCTGAGCGATCTCGCCGACGACCATCCATCGGGGCAGAAGCATCTGCGCATCCGGCATCGCGAATCGGGGCCAACGAAGCTGCATCCGAGCGATCTTTCCCGTATTGGAGACCGCCGCACGAAACTGAGATTCGAGAACCGGGTAACCGCCGATCTCGCGATGGAAGGTCACGAGTTGCTCGCACGGGTACGGTGCCCTCTCGATCCCCACCACTTCGTCGAACAGTATCTCCATGACCGTGGCAACGTGGGTCCGGCCGATTTCCTCTGCTGGCAATCCGAGCGACGCCGCGGCCGCCATCACCAGCTCCGTTGCCACAGCCTCCGGAATGGCGTCGAGCGGCGAGGTGTCATAGTCGAAGCGCCGGCGTTTGTTGACGTGGCGGATATGACCGAGAAACTTGTTGATCTTGACGACCTTCGTATCGCCGTGGTTGCGCGCAATCGTCCATCGACCGCGATCTTCGCCTATTGCTGGCTGAGGTCGATCTTGTGCGGCGATCGCCACGTCCAAGACGGTCAGGTCAGCGATCCAGTCCGGACCGGCGGAAACGGAAAGAATGTCCGGACCGTACGCGGGTAGTAGTTGTTCGACCTGTACGAGGTACTCTTCCTGTGCCACCGCGGTTCCTGCAGAGAGTAGTGCGGCCAAGGCCGGCAGATACATTGCATAGCGAGTCATGGTTCACGTTCCTTTCGTGATCACTCGATCACACTGATCAAAACGGTTCTGCCCGGTTCCTTCGCCTACAAGTCAGCGTGGTAGCGCGCTCTCGTCGGCCGGGTCGCATCCCTTGATGTAGCGAGCGATATGTCGGCGACTGCTTCCGAACCCGAGATCAGTGAAGTTTCCTCGATTGTCGTACTCTTCATGGTTCAGCCGATGGCTGGCGTTCCGATCGCTCGTGCCTACTCCGCGAACCACTGGACACTGGTCGACCCGGCCGTAGTCCGCACCGCCCCGGAGATTTGTGTCGTAGAAGTTGTCGATCCATGCCTCGGCAATGCTGAGGTCGAACCCGTCGTCCGCGAGATTGCGGAACCGGCCCTTATGGAGGATCGAGACCCAAGAAAGCCCGTGGAACCCGGTGATCTGATGTGCGCCATTGAGTGATGAGGACCACTCCGGCCACCACGACTCCCGATTCATGCTCTCACATGAATACAGGTGCAGGATCTCCAGATCGTCGTCACCCACGATGATCTCGTTCTGCCACAAGTCACAATCGGCTGCGCCGGGGCTGGATTCGTCTCTGCGCATGGCGGCGTTCCAGCGAAGGCCATTCGCATCGGCCCCATGTCCCGCGAACATCGAAACGTCGGCGTCATCGATGCCGTCGTGCGTATCATCATCACCCCAGGGCGAAAAGACCGTTGAGTCGGCAAAGTCGCTGTTTACGACGTTGCCGTCCTGGTAGAAGCCATCACGGTCCAACGCACCAGAATGCGCTCGTGAATTGGTGATCTCGTCGTACCATTTCTTGGTCAGGTTGTCGAAGGCGGACAGGTTACTACATCCGGTCTCGGCCACCGGATCCCAGGTGCAGCATCCACCATCCCACTTGGTGATAACCTGAACGAGCGCCTCGTTGTCTCCTGCGTGTGCAGATCCTCCCAGTAGGCCACACGTCAGACCAACCACGACGCAGACAGTATGATTTCGCCTTGACATTTGAGCTCTCCCTGCCATGCGCGGCCGAGAGCGCGCCGAATCGTCGGCACTTGAGTTCGCCCTCGGACCGCTCCACCATCGAGATCTCCGCTGCCGCGGAAGAACAGGTCGTCCCGACGCACGTCCGACCTCGGACGGCGTACAGCCCTGGAAGTCGCGGTCTGACGGGTATTGGTCCTGCGCAGACGGATTTCATCCGACTTCTTCCGGACACAACCCGCCGCCCTCTCCCGCCTGAATCTGACTCGACACGCATCGTGCTAATGGTGGCAGGTACCGGTCTGGAAATAGGATTCATAGCACTCGTAAAGATCTCGCGTCAGCGGATCGATGGTCGTGCACCAAGCTACGTATGCGTTCCCGTCTTCAGAATGGGTACCGCCATACAATATTGGCGCTTTCCCGGACGATCTTTCACGGACTTTTCTCGAGTCGCGCTCCTGGGAGGTGGATCGCACCGTAATCCACCCTTCTTGAACGCCTTGGCCTGTCATACAGCACGCTGCGACCGGCGGTGTGGCAGGCGGTATGACAGTCAGAGATAAGCCTGGAAACTGGAACCCTGATCAGCTACACTGGAATCGCCATTCGGAAGGCTGGAGAGAGACGCCTGATGGACTGGGTGACGACCTCAACGATCCTCGAGAGACTCCACGACTTCAATAACAGAAGCGCGTGGGATCGCCTCGTGGGCCGATTCCGCACGCCGATCATCAGCTTCGCACTTCGTATGGGCCTAGGCCATCCGGACGCGGAAGACCTAGCGCAGGAGGCGTTGATGGCCTTCGCCGACAGCTATCGTGCGGGCAAATACGATCCTGCACGTGGTCGACTCAGCGATTGGCTCTTTGGCATCGCGTATCGCCAACTTCTTGGTACGCGCAAACAGTTGCGACGACGTGAAAGGAACGTGTCTTCTCTCGGCGAGGATGCATCGATCTTGGCGCAGATTCCGGATGAGGAGGCAGCGACCAAGTCATGGAACGAGGAGTGGGCTCGGGCCGTTCTCCAAGCTTCCTTGACACGTGTCCGGCGCGAAGTCGAACCCACATCTATCCAGGCGTTCGAGTTGTACGCCCTCGCCAAGCAGCCGGCCGCGGACGTGGCTGCTCAGCTGGGGATTTCAAGGAACGCCGTCTTCATTGCCAAGCACAGAGTGCTCAAGCGCTTACGGGAATTGCAGGAAGAGTACGAGCGAGTAGCGTGAGGAGATGAGCCCATGGCCTGTCCCAATTTGGAGACTCTGGAGCACCTTGTAGGCAACCGCTTGCCTCCGGATCAACATTCGGACGTCAAGGCGCATGTGCAGGGCTGCTCTGAGTGTACTCAACGTTGTGAAGAGCTGCCTCAAAACGAGCGTCTACTTGGCGAGATCGATCGCGTCTTGCCACTGGGCGCGACCGGAGACGATCGAGCGGCATCGCCGCCGAAATCGATCAGTGGTTACACGATCATCCGGGAACTCGGTCGCGGTGGAATGGGCGTCGTCTATGAAGCTCGGCAGGAGTCGCCTCGACGCAACGTAGCGATGAAGGTCCTTCGCTCAGGAGGAGGGCTGAACGGGCATCAGGCGGCCTCTCTGCGCCGTGAGGCACAGGCACTCGCACGACTCAAGCATCCGGGCATCGCCGCCGTACACGAGGCCGGACAGACCGACGACGGCGACCCGTATTTCGTAATGGAGTTGGTCGACGGGTCTCCACTGAGTGACTTTGCGCGCGCGAAGGTACTTGACCTACGTGACCGTCTCGCGCTGTTCCGCAACGTCTGCGACGCGGTCGCCTACGCCCATCAGCGTGGCGTGATCCACCGCGATATCAAGCCTTCGAATGTCCTGGTCGACGCTTCCGGCCAACCGAAACTGCTGGATTTCGGGTTGGCGCGGATCACAGACAGTGACGTGACCTTGACGACAGTCGTAACCGAGATCGGAAAGATCCAGGGGACACTGCCCTACATGAGCCCGGAACAGGCGCGCGGCGATCCGGACGACGTCGACCTGCGCAGCGATGTGTACTCGCTCGGCGTCGTTCTATATGAGCTTCTCACCGGCCAACTACCGTACGCCGTCGATCGGGTGCTTCTTCCGGAGGCAGTACGTGTCATTTGCGACGAAGAACCGCAAAAACCAAGCACGGTCAACCGCACTCTTCGCGGCGATCTTGAGACCATCGTGCTCAAGGCCCTGGCCAAAAGCCCGGATCGACGCTACCCAAGCGTCGAGGCTCTGCACGAGGACATACGGCGACATCTGTCGCACGAGCCGATTCTCGCTCGGCCTCCCAGTGCTACATACCTGTTCCGCAGGCTTGTGGCACGCCACAAGGCCCCTTCTGCGTTTGTCGCCGCAGTGCTTCTGCTGATAACCGGGTTTGGGATATGGATGACTCTCCTGTATCGCGATGCAACCACAGCCCGAGACGCCGAGAAAGTGGCACACATTGAAGCCGACCAAGAGGCTGAGAATGCACGAGAGATTCAAGAGTTTCTGCAGAACATGCTCGCGACCCTTGAACCCGCTAAGGACGGGATCGATGTGACCGTCCGGCAAGTTCTCGATGACGCATCAGAGTCGATAGGCGACCGATTCAGCGATCGACCGCTGATCGAAGCGCACCTTCGTGAGACGATCGGGAACAGCTTCTACGCGCTGGGCCTGTATCATCAGGCTGAGCTGCACCAGGTTTCCGCGGCCCGCATCTTCCGCCACGTGCTAGGCGATCAGCATCCGACCACGCTTTCGTCAATCAACAATCTGGCAAACACACTCTATTTGGACGGCAAGATCGTCGAACTGGAAGGGCCCCACAGAAGAACACTGGAGATTCGCCGCCGTATCCTGGGAGAAGAGCACCCGGACACGGTTACCTCGATGAACAATTTGGCCCTTGCGCTCCGACGGCAACGCGAGTTTGCAGGCGCGAAGGAGCTTCTCAGACGCGCGGTGCAGATCCGCCGTCGCATTCAGGGTGAAGAGCATCCGGCTACGCTTGGCTCAATGGGTAATCTGGCCCTTGTTCTTTGGGATCGGCGCGAATACGCCGAAGCGGAAGCACTCTACCGGGAGATAGTCACGTGTTACCGGCGCACCCTGGGCAGTGAGCACCCCGATACCCTTACCTCTATGAGCCACCTGGGCAATCTGCTCCGGATTCAGGGTAAGTACCAGCAGGCGGAAGTGCATCTTCAACAGGCGGTGGAGATCCAAAATCGCGTCCTCGGCGAGGAACACCGGGGCACGCTGGCCTCGATGGATCGATTGACCGCTGTGCTTACCTCCCAACGCAAATACGACGAAGCAGAGGCACTCTGTCGCCGAACGGTGGCGATCGGGACCCGCACCCTTGGCGAGGAACACCGCGGCCCATTGGGTTCGATGTGCCGCTTGGGCCTCGTGCTCGGTTATCAAGGAAGGTACCAGGAGGCTGAAGAGCTCCTTCGCCGAACGCTGGAAATCCAAAAGCGTGTTCTCGGCGACAAGGTCCTCGGCCCCTGGCGATGCCAGCGCGCATTGGCGATGGTGTTGAAGAAGAAGGGTGACTACACCGCGGCCGAACAGATATACCGTGAGGGCCTGGCACTGGCGAAACGCGTACGCGGCAATGACGACCCGGTGGTGGCTGCGAGCCTGCTCCTGTTAGGCATTGCGCTGAAGGAACAGGGGACACTCGAAGAGGCCGACATCGTACTGCGAGAGGCCGTTGGGAGTTTTCGCGCTGCGCTGGGCGAGGAATTCTGGGAAACGGCCAACGCGCGAAGTCATCACGGTGAGTGTCTTACCAAGATCGGCCAGTACGAGAACGCGGAGCAAGAACTGCTGACGGGTTATGATCGGCTGAGTAACGCACTGGGAAAGGACCACCGCAATACCTTGCAGGCCCTCGAACGCCTCGTCGATCTCTACGAAGCCTGGGGCAGACTCAACGAGGCGGCCAAGTGGCGCGTCAAGAGCGAGACGGAATCGCAACCGAGCGCCGAGCGTGAGAAGGCACACACGGCCGGATCCAAGTGACGGCTTGCTCTTGACAGGCGTCCTTCTACGAAGCTACGCGTGCAACCTCCAGAACACTAGCAGCGTGTCTGTCCAGGTGTGCCGGGAAAGAACTGTCGTTTCGATAGAGGCGAACCCGACGTGGCGGAACGGCTGTTTCGAAAGGCGCTGGAATGGTCCCGCGAGGACTATCCGAACGGATCTGCGAGCACGCTTGTGGCAGAGTTGGGTCTGGCCAATGTGATGCGAGATCGAGGCGAATACGCCGAGGCGACGCTACGCTATGAAGACGCGGTCGCGTCTGCGCTCGAGCTTCGTGACTTGGCGATGGAGTTGAGGTCGCGAACAGATTACGGCCAGTGCCTCTTGTCCACATCGCGATTCGAGGATGCCGAGGTACAGTTACTCGCAGCCTATGAAACGTCGAAGGGCATGTCCCAGAACGGATTAGGCTGGAAGGAGCTCAGATTCCAATTGATCACCCTCTATGAAGCGTGGGAGAAGCCCGACGAAGCTCAGAAGTGGAGTGCGACCTATACTCCATCGAGTGTCGCTACGCAAAGCGGACAGTACGACCTCGCAAACGGCAACTAGTGCTTCGTTACACCTCAGATGATGGATGCCATCCGGTGGAGGCCGCCGAAGCCCGACGAGGTCCGGGCCCGCCATGCCGCCACCACGATCACATGGCGGCGCTTCGCTTGGCCATGCCACCCATCATTTCACGTGTCAAAGAGCACTAGCGCAAGCTCTATACAAGTGTAGCGTCTTGAACTACTCTGCACGCGGACAACACGGTACTTTCCCCGCTACACTTGGGCGTTACACGCTTTAGCCCGCGACCTCACCTCCCCCACGCGATGCGCAACAAGACCCGCACTTCCCTTATCCCGGGTTGTCTCTCCGTGAATCTGGACTTCCTCAACAGCATTCTCCTCCTGACAACCGCCGGGCCAGATGGTCGAAGTCTGGAAGACGCGTCTCATTGTGAATGGATAGAATATTGGGATGACACGATGCGAAGCGCTCGGGCGAGCTGCTTCTTGATGTGAACAACAGAAACGTAGCGAGTACCGTGAGTTTGGTCAGCGCGTCTCAGGAGGGTCTTTCGAGGCTCGACTCGTCCATGACTCTTCCACCTTCTTCAGCTTCGCGCGCCAGTCGTCGGCAACCTCCGGTTTCTTCCAGGCGTCGTAAAGTTTGATCATTCTTGCCAGATTGTCAAGACGGCTACGGCCCCATTTCCTTACCGGCTTGGTGAAGGTTGTTTCCGCTTGAATCAGCCATTTCTCGGCTTCCTCAAATCGATCCAAACGGGTCAAGACGAAGCCGAGTCCGCTTGCGGCGTTGGCTGCTGCCAGATTCTCCTCACCTTCCAACTCGCGGAGAATCGTGCGCCCCTCACGGCACAATGATTCCGCTTCATCGAGACGGCCGGAAAGCGCGACGGCATGACACAGCGACGTCAACACAACACCCACGTCACTCGGTCGAGCGTACTCGGGAGCCCTGCTTAGCGCGAGTGATTCTCTAAGGAGCTTCTCCGCCTCTTTCAGTTTTCCTTGCGCCAACAAGGTGTCACCGAGCTGCACTTGGTTGTAACATCGGACCCAATGGTCTGGAAGCTGCTCTTTGAAACGCGAGACCCCCTCACGTTGGTACTTTTCGGCTGACGTATAGTCTCCTGCATGGAAATCCGATAATCCTATCGCGCACAAACCCCAGGGTATTGTCGCGTGCGAATCACCAAACATCGCACGGCGCATTTCCATGGCTTGTGCATAATAGGGTCTCGCAAGCGCGAAGTCACCTTGATCACCATACATCATTCCAATCGAGTGCAGGCAGCTGGCAATGCGTGGGTGCGTGGGGCCAAGTGCCTCTCGGTAGATTGCCAGCGCCCGGCGGTACCCCTCTTGGGCGTCGTCATGCTTCTGTCGGGCAAGATAGACTCGCGCCAAGTTATAGTGTCGATCGGCCACGACCACGTGTGTGTCCCCGTAAGTCTTCCGGTCGATAGCGAGGGCTTGAAGGTAGAGCTTCTCGGCCTCCTCCAATCTGCCTTGGCGCCGCACGACAATGCCGAGATTGTTGAGGCTCTCCGCCACCCTCGGGTGGTCTTTGTCGAGGTGCTGCTGCCGAATGGCCAGCGCTTCTCGATGGTAGCGCTCAGCCTGCTTGTAGTCCTCCGACTGCTTAGATATTATCCCAAGCCCATTCAAGGCGTCCGCGACCGGGAGATTATTGACTTCATCTGCGTTCCTGTGTACCCGTAACGCTTCCTCGAAGAGTTGCTTCGCCGTCTCGTTTTCGCCGAGGTGGCCGTGCAGCTGGCCAAGTACAACAAGGACCTGTCCGATCGCGGGATGGTCAGCCGGTAGTTCACGACGGCGGATCTGCAAGGAAGTGGAAAGTGCCTGGCGTGCCCGGTTGAACTCGGCGCGATTCGTGAATACAGATCCCAGATTGTACAACAGCTCCGCTTGGACCAGCGGCTCATCCGCGAGTTCGTCCACGGTACGCTGGAACGCCCGTTCGAGGAGTTCACTCGCCGTGAGGTTCGGATCGGTGTTTTCGAATGGGTTAGCTTCCGTGAAGATCTCAATCAGCAGGTTCTTGACGCGGGTGGCGGTCTCGGCTTCGGTTCTGGCTCGCTGCGCCTCCTCTTCAGTTTGTCTCTCTGCGTCGCGCGCTCTTGAGAGGTTTGCGACGGCAGCCTGGCGTTGTGCCTGCTCGGCCTGTCGCAGCTGCTCCGCCCGACCATACAATGCGGTCATCCAGACGCTGAAACCCGTCATGAATACGAACAGAACTGCCAGCAGGGTGAACGGTACTCTGTGACGGGCCACAAGCTTGCGGAACTGATACGTTGCGCTAGGCGGTCGTGCGAGGATCGGCTGCGAGTGTTGAAAGCGGTCAATGTCCTCCGACAGGGCCGCGGCGCTTTGATACCGCCTGTCAGGATCCTTCTCCATCGCCTTCAGGGCAATCGTCTCCAGGTCGCCGCCCAGGCTTCGATCCACCGTACTGAGTCTGGCGGGCGGCTCTTCGCAGATGATTCGAACGGCCTCGGGCAACAGCACGCCTTTCGCGTCATACGGCAGGCGTTCGGCGAACGTTTCGTACAACAGCACACCCAGTGAGTAGACGTCGCTACGTAAGTCGATGTCATCCGACTTGCCGCGGGCCTGTTCGGGGCTCATGTAGGCCAAGGTGCCCTGGATCTTTCCGACGTCCGTGCGCATGGACGTCATGGTGATGTCGGAGTCGGTGATTTTGGCTAGCCCGAAGTCGAGTATCTTTGGCCGACCCTCCTCGTTCACGAGCACGTTTGAGGGTTTGATGTCGCGATGAATCACGCCTCGCTGATGAGCGTAGTTAATGGCATCACAGATTGATTTGAAGAGTTCCAACCGTTCGTCGTTTGCAGGTCGCTTGTCCTTGGTGTAGCGGTCAAGCGAAACGCCGTCGACCAGTTCCATGGCGAAGTAATGTCGTCCATCCGCTGTGCTTCCGGCTTCATGGATGGCCGCGATTGACGGGTGCCTGAGTCGGGCGAGCGAGCGAATCTCTCGCTCGAACAGGCTGAGATTGCGGCGGTCGATGCGGCTTGTCCCGCGAACCACTTTGACGGCCACTTCGCGGTGGGTGCGATCCTGCTTGGCCTTGTAGACGACGCCCATTCCGCCGTATCCGAGCACGTCGATGATCTCGAACCGGCCGATGCGCTCTCCGATCAGCTTGTCCGCCTGTTCTCTGCTGAAACTCAGCTCGAAGTCGAGTGCGTCGGAGGGCTCGAGGAACTTGTCGGCCTTGGCTTCGTACGCAAGAAGGGAATCGATTTCCGCGCGGAGCGCGACATCCGTGCCGCAGGCTTCGTCCAGAAACGGTCCGCGCGCTGACGGTCCAAGCGCTCGCGCCGCCTCGAAGAGCCCCGCGACGTCCTCCCAAGGATGACGGTTGGCGTTCTTCTCGGCATTCATGACTTGTCCATGGTGCGCAACAGCCAGGCTTTTGCCGTAGCCCAGTCGGACTTCACGGTTCGATCGGTGACGCCGAGCACTTCCGCGGTCTCCTCGACGGTCAAACCGCCGAAGAACCGAAGTTCCACGACGCGGCTCGGGCGCTGGTCGAGTCGGCTCAGTTCGGTCAACGCTTCGTCGAGAGCGACCAAGTCGATCGCCCTGTCCTCAAATGCGATGATTGCTTCGTCGAGGGGAAGTTTTTTTCTATCACCACCTCGTTTCAGGCGTCCCTTGTTGCGCGCGTGGTCGATGAGGATGTGGCGCATGACCGCGGCCGCCACGCGGAAGAAGTGGCTACGCCCATCCCATTCCTGTGGCTTACTTTCGGTGATCTTAAGGTAGGCTTCATGAACCAACGCCGTGGCCTGCAGTGTGTGGTCTGGACGCTCGTTGTTCAGATAGATGTTGGCCAGAGACCGCAGTTGGCTGTAGACGACGGGGAGCAGATCCCTCGCGGCAGAGCGATCGCCATCGGTCAGGGAATCGAGGATTCGGGTGACGTCGGGCTCGGACAGCTTCGGGGGTGGCTCAGCTTGCGAACTGTCGGTATTGGGATCGTATTTAGGATCCACAGATCGGCCCCATGTAGCTCTCCGGCAGGCGCGCGAACAACGAACCACTGGAGTTGCCAAATCCTCGTGGGCAAGAATACGCCCTCGTTGCCGCCCGAACCAGGTGATGATGGTAGTTTACCTCACTGCGCAGCGACATGCCAGCGCCTGAACATCCGATAATACCAGCCGCCAGCGTCCCCTGGTGGCCTTCGTTCAGGCCAGATGTAGTGAAGGGTCTGCACCAGGACGTAGGCGAGCGCCGTACTCGGAATCCGAGGTCATCTCGTTAGGGGGTGCAGCGTAAGTGATACCGCAAAAAACTCTTCCCCATCTGAACCTGAAGGGAGCCCCTGAGTGTGAGGCGACCAGGACCCGCTGGGTGGCGGCCGGTAATGCCCTGCCCAATTTCGCCGGTCGGGCGAGATGACTTCTCTTCCGGCTTGGTCATGACGGCATTTTTGTCTGCAATCGGAAATCTTCTTCTCGCTGGAGGTAAGACAATGAAATCCCATGGTGTGTCGGAAGTGTGTCTGTCCTGCGATGGTCCGAGATTCGCGACTCATCGCCTGGTACGCAGCAGAAGCTGCTGGGGTGTAGCGTTCCTGCTGGCGCTGACCAGTGCCGCTTCCGTTCGCGCGCAGGTCTGTGGCGATGGGGTTCGTCATCAGGTCGAGGCGTGCGACGACGGAAACGTCGTGGATGGTGACGGCTGTTCGTCGAGTTGCACGCTCGAACCGGGCTTTCAATGCGCCCGCCCCGATGGCAGACTGACCGTTTGCAGGGCCATCGTCTGCGGCGATGGGTTTCGTGATTTGGGCGAGGTATGCGACGACGGAAACGTCGTAGACGGTGACGGCTGTTCGTCGAGCTGCGCGATCGAAACCGGCTTTTACTGCTTCGGCCACCGCTACCAACTGGACGTTTGCAGGCCCAAAAACGTGTGCGGTGATGGGTTCGATGATCACGGCGAGGGATGCGACGACGGCAACGTCGTGGATGGTGACGGCTGTTCATCGAGCTGCACGCTCGAACCGGGGTTTTTCTGCAACCTTCATCGCCTCAGACTGACTGTTTGCACGCCTATCGTCTGCGGCGATGCGGTCCGTGATTCGGGCGAGAATTGCGACGACGGAAACGCCGTGGATGGTGACGGCTGTTCGTCGAGCTGCACGCTCGAACCGGGCTTTTTCTGCATGCTCCCCACCCGCGGGCTGTCCGTTTGTTGGGCTACCATCTGCGGCGACGGCAACATTGAGTCGGGCGAGCGATGCGACGACGGGAACGTTGTGGATGGTGACGGGTGTTCGTCTCTCTGCGAGCTTGAACCAGGTTTTGTCTGCTCGGGTCTTCCCGGCTCGGGTCAGCCGAGCCTGTGCCGGGCCATCGTCTGCGGCGATGGGATCCGTGAGTCGGGCGAGAATTGCGACGACGGCAACGTCGTGGACGGTGACGGCTGTTCGTCGATCTGCAAGCTCGAAACGGGCTTTATCTGCACCGACCACAGCTATCGCACCGTTTGCCGGGCTATCGTCTGCGGTGATGGGATGCGCGAGTCGGGCGAGCTATGCGACGATGGGAACGTCGTGGACGGTGACGGGTGTTCCTCGAGCTGCATCTCCGAATCGGGTTTTGTTTGCACTGGCCGCTCCGGCGGGCTGAGCGTTTGCCGGGCTATCGTATGCGGCGACGGGATCATCGAAGGCGGCGAGCTCTGCGACGACGGGAACCCGTTAGACGGTGACGGCTGTTCGTCTCTTTGCGACATTGAACCGGGATTCTCCTGTTCGGGTGAGCCAAGTTTGTGCGCCCTGCCGGGCACCAGCTGCTGCGAGGAGCATCCAACACCCGGCTGTGACGACCCGATCATTCAAGATTGTGTATGTTCTCAGTTTGGAATGTGGGACTGCTGCCTGTTCGTGTGGCATCCCTTGTGTGCAGACGTGGCGAACCAATGTGGCGCATCTTGCTTTGGCTGCGGCGATGGCATCGTTGCACCCGGCGAGCAGTGCGACGGTCCCGACGATTTGGCTTGCCCCGGCCAGTGTCAACCCGATTGCACCTGTCCGCTGCTCCCGGTCTGTGGTGACGGGGTGGCAAATCAGCCGAGCGAGCAGTGCGACGGTCTCGACGATGGGGCCTGCTTTGGCCTGTGCCAACTCGATTGCACATGTCCGCCGCTCCCGGTCTGTGGTGACGGTGTGATTGAAGTGGGTGAAGCATGTGATGACGGGAACGTGCTTGGTGGCGACGGTTGCGGCGCTAGCTGCTTCGTGGAGAGTGGTTTTGAGTGTTCAGGACAGCCGAGCGTCTGTAGTGAGATCTCTTGTACAATACCGCCATCCGGCATGGTGAGCTGGTGGCCGGGTGACGGGAGCGCCGACGACATTCAGGGCGGCAGAAACGGCACACTTGTCAACGGGGCCACCTTCGCTAACGGAATGGTCGGACAAGCGCTGAGCCTTGACGGCGTCGACGACTACGTGTCCATTCCCGACAACGACCTGTGGACGTTTCCGGCGAGTGACTTTTCGATCGACCTCTGGATCAATCTGAGAGTCGTTAAAGTCGGCTCAGTCGGTCACCCTGGACAGATCTTCATCGGTCATGACGAAGGCAGTGGATATAGGAACAAATGGCTACTAGGACTGGGCGGGGGAGTACTGTTTTTTCATATCAACGATCCCGGCGGAAATTCCGTGTTCATAGGACAGTTTCCGTTTTCTCCCAGTGCAGGGCAGTGGTATCACGTCACGGTCACAAGAGGTGGAAGTAGTTTCACCTTCTACGTGGACGGCGTGCCGGTCGGTTCCACCACGAACGCTACTCCGATTCCGAACGCCAATGCGCCGCTTACCATCGGACAGGCTGAGGGGCTGGGTTTCGTGGATGGACTGATCGATGAGGTCGAGATCTTCAGCCGGGCGCTCAGCGCCGCGGAAATCCTCGCCATCTACAACGCCGGAAGTGCGGGTAAGTGCAAGTCCTCCGCGGTCGACACAGACGGCGACGGCATTGTGGATGACGTGGACAACTGCCCGTCCACTCCGAATCCGGACCAGATGGACACCGACGCAAGCGGCATCGGTGATGCCTGTCAGCCATGTTACGGCCAACTCCTCGACGAAGGCGGGTTCGAGAATCGTGGCGAGTCCTGGCAGCGATCCAGCAACGGCGGGCGATCTGTCGTCGAACTCGATTCCGCTGCAGGTGATCACGCTCTACAAATGCTGGGAAGCGCCTTGTACCCGCGCACCGTCACTCAAGCGGTGTCGGTCAACGGGAACGCCAGCTACCAACTCAATGTGTGGGTCGAGACGAGTTGGGTCGGAGGGGATGGTGTTACGACACAAGTCACCTGGCTGGACGAGGAAGAGAACGAAATCCAGACGGATGTCACCGGCCACTTGGTCGGAACCAACGACTGGACGCGTCTTACGGCTCAGGTCTCCGCGCCCACGAATGCTGTGTACGCACGCTTCGTGCTCTTCATGGCGGTCGATCCGACGCACGAGGGTGCGGCATGGTTCGATGACGCCGAATTCATTGAGATGTCCGCTGCTTGCGATGACAGTGATTCCTGCACGGTCGATGACTGCGAGCCCTTTGTCGGGTGCGACAACACGCTCGACGACACGGATTCGGACGGCGATGGCGTGGTTGATTGTCGCGATCGGTGTCCCGGCTTCAGCGATGGGGAAGACGTCGATGACGATGGCGTTCCGGACGGTTGCGACGCCTGTATCGGCCAACTTCTCGACGACCCCGGCTTTGAAGCGGAGGGAGTGGGTTGGCACCATGTCAACAACGGCGGGCGCTCGGTGGTGGCGACCTCTTCGCACCGCGGCGGCAGGTCGCTTCAGATGCTCGGTCACGACGCGTGGGACAGGGAAGTTTTTCAAGATATCGCAGCTGGTGAGGGCACGGGTTACGACGCGAGCGTTTGGGTTCGATCCGAGGACATTGACTGCGAAGACGTAACGGTCTCGCTGATCTGGCTGGACGCAGCCGGGCTCGATTGGAATACCTCGGGACACGTCGTCGCCACCGATCTCTTGGGAAACGTCAGGGGCACGACCCCTTGGACGCAGCTTTCCGGAACGTTTGCGGCTCCGGTGGGTGCCGTTGTGGTTCGCCTACACCTGTATATGGGCATAGACTCCGACCAAGCTGGTGCAGCATGGTTCGACGATGCTGCGCTTTGCGGCAACGGAAACCCGTAGGAAAGCAGTCGGCGGGCGGTCTCGGGTTTTGATGCAACACATGGATCGAGCGCGCAACGGTGACGCACCGGTGCCCGAGACCGCCCGGATCGCCTTCAGTGTCGCCAATGTTCCTTCGGAATGCGGCATCGGCGAGTGCAATGAAGAGTGTGACGACGGTAATGCGAACGACAGCAACGACCGCACCAGGGTCTTCCTTTATCCGGGTTGGGGCAATGCAGTCGCCGAGGATCAACGTATCGGTACGGACTCCTGTAACGAGCGTGCGCTGACCGCAGAAACAGATGCTCGCCGATCTCCGCGTGAATCGCGCCGAGCGGCAGGGTGCGAACGGGCATTGATCACCGGTCTTCCTGACCGTGATGCCCGACAGCTTGCGTCGTTGTAGCTCTGCGATGAAGCCTGCGACGCGATCCGCGTTCCGCTCGCTCAGTCGCTTCAGTCCAGCCGATTTGCTGAGAGCGTCGAGCCGATTCTCGACTTGAAGCAGATATCGTGCGGCATGCCCCCCCGGCTTTCCGGCTTTGACGTGCTGCACGAACTCCTCGAAATGCTCACCAATAGGTCGGCGCCCTTGCTCGGCGATCCGCTCTTGTGTCGGGTCGAGAACACCCCGCTTCCGTAGCCGAACGTCGGTCGCAAGCTTGCTGGCGATTTCCTCTGTAGCTGCGCGGTCCGTACACCCGGTGACCGTTCTTCGCCTTCCGTGCTCATCGGTGTACGTAATCAGGTACGGCTTGCGCTCGTCGCTTCGATCCGCCGTGCGTTTGCATGACAACGACAGTCAAGAAGCGATGCGGGCGCTTGCTGCATCCGCCACAACAAGTCCTTCAGAAGTCTCGGGGAATTCCCCGTCTGAGGGCAGTTTGAGGGCAACCGGGGAGTCAACAATCGAGAAAACACCACAAGTCCCTGAGCTACAGGAGCTTGTGGCATGCCTCACGAGGGAATCGGAGAGGGCGGGATTCGAACCCGCGAAACAGGCGTAAACCCGTTTGACGGTTTAGCAAACCGTTGGTTTCAGCCACTCACCCACCTCTCCCGTTGTCAACGGCCTCGATGATCCGAGTAGCCACGCGAGGCCGCATTAGACCGCCGTGCCGTGACGATGCGCCATCAGCCTATGGCTGTTTTGACGAGTCGTCAAGTTCTGTCCGTGGCTTCAAACGATGGAAGGCAGCGGGTGTTCGCTGTCGGATCCCGACGTCTTCCCATGCCTGAAAGTCTGAGCCGTACGGACACCCGGCATCGATTGATGTGCGATTCTCCTCCACTTCCGGTATCGTGACGCGAGACGGCGGCGATGTCGCCTTCCAGGCCTGACGGACGTCGTGACTTCAAGGTGGAGCGGCGTCCGAGACGCCGCATCGCGCGGCGGGCAACGAATGATCGTTTAGCCTGCGAAACGGCGAAGATATGTCGATGCGCCACAATGGAGGACCCGACTCCGCTAGCTCCGGTGGGAGGTCCGGATTTCTCGTCGATGCCGCGTTGTTGGTGGGGCTGGGCTTGTTCTGGGCCATCTACGTCTGGCCCATCGCTGTTGACGAACAGCGACAGGGGTACGACATCTCTCGCGATGTAGCGTCGGCGGTCAATTTCCAGCACGGTCAGTTTCTTTCCGACCCGGCCTATCGCGGCGAGCAATTGTGGTACCCGCCGCTGAGTCCGATGCTCGTGGCCGGGATCGCCTATGCTCTCGATGTAGAACCCGCGTCGTGCTATCGGATCTCTCAGCTGCTGTTCAACGCGTTGCTTCCCGTCGGGTTTTTCCTGTTCATGCGGTTTTCGTGGGGGCGTCGCGCCGCCGTGCTCGGTACGATCGCGTTTCTATTTGCCATGCCCTGGTGGCAAGAGGAAGTCGCTCACGGACAACCGTCTATCCATGCCGTCGCGTGGGGCTGGCTGGCGTTGCTGCTCTATGTTGAGCAACATCGCCGCGCGTCAATGCCATGGGCACTGGCCTGTGGGGTCTTCCAGGGGCTCTCCTTCTGGCACCATCCCATCGTGCCGGCCGTACTCGCCATCGCCATGGTGATTCAGACCCTATGGATGATCCCGGCGTACCGAAAGGAACTCGAGCCCCGAAGGTGCGTGCGAGGGGTCACGCGGCGCATGTCGGTTCATCTCGTCGCGACGGTGTTCGTGGCCGCACCGGTACTCTATTTCATGCTCCATGGTCCGATTCGCAACAGCTTTCCGCGAGAATTCGTCGCCGCCGGAGTACAGTCGGTTCGGATCGCCCTATTGGGTCTGAATCCTTGGCTCTGGGGAATGGGCCTTGTGGGCCTCATACTCAGCGTGAGGCGAAGCGATCTCGGGTCCCGCTTTCTGGTGTCCTTCCTCGCGGTTACGGTCTTGGCTCAAGTTCCAAGTTACCTGCGCCTGTACGGTGGATCGTGGACGAGAGACTTGCCGCTCATGGTTCCGCACGACTTCCAACGACTGTTTCAGTTGAGCTGGGCCATCTGTATCGGAATCGGGATCGACGGCGTGATTCGCGTTTTGGTTCCACGCGTGAGACTGCTGCGAGACAATCGGCTGTCCGGCGCCGTGTTGACGGCGATCGCCTGCGCGATAACGGGTGCCATAGGCTTCGTCAAAGCCCCGGCCAATCTGCGCACGTACCTGAGTCCCTATTCAATGCCGGCCAGCCTTCAAGAGGCCGCTACGTGGGTGCGCGCGAACACGGACATCAACGACGTGTTCGCCTGCGAACTCGATTTGGCGTTCCGCTGGCTGAACGCGGGTACCGGCAGAAAGGTCTGGCTCATCCCTCCCGGACACACAAATCACCGGGTCGACTGGAAACACCGTGCGCGCGTCTTGCTGACGCTGCGCGAGGCGCCTTCCCCCGAGCAGTTCTGGCGGATCGCGCGCGAGAACGGTATCGACTACGTCGTTCCCTCGCCCAATTGGACCCCGTTGGTCATTCGACGCTTGACCACAGGGGAGACGGACGTGACACGGTACTTGGCACTCGTCCATGGTCGTTCGGGCGGCGTGCCGATCTATCGGGTTCGAGAGGACGTCAACAGCATCAGGGACACTCGCTGATCCCCGCGATGTGCGCCGCGTCGAACAGCGCAGCAACGATCAGCGACTTTCCACCAGCGCTCGATCGTGGATCGGTACGGCCCATAGGTGCCCGTTTCTGATTCCCTTCAAGGCCCGAATGCGGTCGGCCGCCGTTTGAACGTCCCCGGCAGGGCCGCGCATTCCGATCGCAACACTGTCACGATATTCGTCGACGGCAACCTCAAACGAACCGATCACGACACCGGAATCCGCATCACGGATTGTACGAAGCCGCTTCATCGGATCCCCGTCACGATGATCGACGATGACGGTTAGAATCGCTACAACAGGTTCACGCTGGTCGGGGAGACGACCCGCCACCAACAGATCACGAATCAGATCGCGGATCGCCTCCGATCGGTTTCCATAGCCCCGGTCGCCGATGTGCCGGTCAAATGCGGCCAGCAGTTCCGTATCCAACGAAACACTGAATCGGTCTACCTGAGCCATCGATCATTCTCCCTGACCTGCGTCAATCTCGATCGCGACGACGAACCTGTTCGATATACTCTACCAGCGCCGGCGGCCATGTGCGCCTCCGCGGCGAAGCGGACCCCGGCGATCCCTGCCCACCCGCACGCTAATGCCGCGCCGATGATGGCCTCGCCTTGCGTGAGCCCCTACCGCGACACGTGCTCGGCGATGTCCGCGATGCCCCGTGTATACACGGCGACCTTCATCACAGCGGCGTGCCCGATCGTACCGTCGATCGTGGCGGTACTCGCGGCAACGGCAGCTTGGCCGTCGCCGGACCACCCGATCCGTGTACACCACCTGCGGCGCCGGATCGTAGAAGGAACGCGGATCCTCCAAGATCACCGCCGGCTGGTCATAATGCGGATCCACGTATGCGGGTGCCACGCGGACGCGGGTGCGTGCGTCTCCGCACCGGCTGCGCCGGTGGTCAGCGCAAGCCGTGGAACCTGCAAATGCGATCGCCGCAGCGAAGCCTGCGGCACCAAGGACGCGCCTTCTCGTCGGTGTGCCTAACATGATCCATTCTCCTGGCGTACTCCGCTCGCCGGCTCCTGCCCTCGGAGGTCCGCTCCGGTGCGAGACCCGGCTTTTCTGCCCACCGCGTCAGACAGTACGCACGAGGAGATAGTTAGCAGGAAAATACTATTCTCTGTCGACGTGTAGCTATACTTTATTATTATCAGCCAGAAAGCGGCTGGCAAATGCCGTCTGGATCTGACGGAGCATCCGCATGAACTCGACGCGGTCGTGCGGCTCGAGCACGCGGAGAATCTCGTACATCGATCCCAGGCGGGCGGAGCGGTAGGCCTGGTGGGCTGACGCACCGGCCGATGTCAACGAGACGTTGATCCGCCGTCGGTCCTGCGCGTTGATCTGGCACTCGACGTATCCTCGCCCCTGCTGCTCCTCCAAGCCGCGGATGACGCGCGACATCTGTGCCGGGAGAACGCCGATCTGCTTCTGAATCTCTCCAATGGTCAACGGTTGATCTTTGGACAGGATGTCGAGCGTCAGAAACTCGGTTTCGGAAAGATCATCGGGGCCGGCGGGCTGGCGAGATCGGGCGGTTGCGATCAGGCGATAGAGTTCGAAAATCTCCATCGCCATCTGGTCTAGCGTTTCTTGCGAGTCGGGCACCGCCGCGTTCTCCCGTATTATGAGCAAGCTGCTTCAGATTATACTGTCGGTGAAACAATCGCTCAAGTGGAAATATCGCCACGCGATATGGAACACTGACCCCGGGCGCGCCCCGATCACGGCACGATGCTTTCTCGATCGCCCCGGATCCCCCAGGCTGTCCGAATCGAGAGTCAGGGCACCACACCGTTGGCGAAGCTCCCGGTTTGGCGGATCTGGATCCATCGGAAGACCTCTCGGAGGTCCGCTCGGGGAGGATCCCCGTTCATGCGCGATTGGGGGAAGGTACTGCCGGAGGAGGGACTTGAACCCTCACCCTGTTGCCAGGACGGGATTTTGAATCCCGCGCGTCTGCCAATTCCGCCACTCCGGCGATTCGCAAGTTTGCCCAGACAGGCCGCATGCGACACGACGATCCCGCGCCGACGCGGAGGATTCACCATCCTCCCGCCGGAACGATTGTACGCCTTCGACCGTTCAGCACAACGGGAATCCATCGTAGCGAGCGGCACGGTGGAGGGGGAGCGGACGAGCGAAGGATCAGACAGCCGCTTCGAGGGCCTCTGTGCGGGTATGAACCAGGACCATCGCGATCAGCTTCTTGCGATCGATCGGTTTCGTCGCGTAGTCGTCGCAACCGCATCTGATACACTTGGCGCGATCGCCTTCCATGGCGTGAGCCGTCAAGGCGATAATCGGCGTACTGAAGCCCTTTTGCCGAAGCAGACCTGTGGCTTCGTACCCGTCCATCACCGGCATCTGCATGTCCATGAGAATCACGTCGAACGGATGATCCGGATCGCCGGCTCGTCGACGATGAAGAGCAGCCAGCGCTGTCTCGACGGCGAGCTGGCCGTTCTCCACCACCGTAACCTCGGCCCCGGCCTTTCGTAAGACATGAGAGATTAACGCTTGATTGTCCGGGCCGTCCTCGGCCAGCAAGATCTTGCAGTCCCTGAGATCGACGATCTTTGGCCCCGATTCGACATTGTCCTTCGCGGGAATCAGCATCGCAGACAGTGGATCGTCCAGCATAGCAACACCGTCGAGAGACCCGGTCCGAACCGTCAAGCGGAACGTCGTACCGATGCCGATGCCGGTCTCCGCGACGACGATGTCACCTCCGAGCAATCGCGAAAGCCGCCGGCTGATCGCCAGTCCAAGCCCCGTACCCCCAAACCTCCGCGTCGTCGACGAATCGGCTTGTGTGAACGGCTGAAACAGCTTACCAAGCTGTTCGTCGTTCATCCCGCGACCCGTGTCGACCACGTCGAACTGCAGTTGAGGATCCTCCGAATCAAGAAGGCGAACCACCAGGCGGATTGCGCCGCTGCTCGTGAATTTGATCGAGTTTCCGATCAGGTTGATGAGCATCTGCCGCAACCGTGTAGGATCACTCTGGATCGTCTCCGGAATAGCGCCGAGAACCTCGACGTTGAAGTCCAGACCTTTGGCACTGGCTCGAGGCCGAACAAGTGACACAACCTCAGCCACGAGTTGGCAGGGCTCGCAGCGAATGTATTCGACCATCATCTTGCCGGCCTCGATCTTCGAGAGATCGAGAATGTCGTTGATGATCCCCAGCAGATACTCGCCATTGCGCCGAATCGTGTGAACGGCGCTGAGCCTATCCGCCTCCGTACTATCCGATTCGAGCAGGTTTTCCGCGAAACCGAGGATGGCCGTCATGGGCGTGCGAATCTCGTGACTCATATTCGCCAGAAACTCGCTTTTGGCCTTGGTCGCCTGTTCCGCTTGGTCCTTCGCCGATGCCAGGGTGCGCTGATCCTGTTCGATGCGTACCGCCATTCGATTCACGCCCTCGGCCAGTCTACCGACGATGTCATGATGGTCATTCTGAATTCGGTGGTCCAACCGGCCGCGTCCGAGCTCTCCGGTCCCGTGCAGGATCGCCTGGAGCGGGCGGGACAACGCCTGCCCCAAGGCGATACTGATGACGACGCCGATGAGTGCAATGAACCCGGCGCCGCACCACAACAGCATGACTTGCCGGCGCAGGGAGGCTTCGGCTTTCGACATCGCGGCGTCGATCTCCCGGCTGACCCTTTCTTGATGCTGGGTGGCCCGTGCGAGCGCCTCGCGAGCGAGCCTCGAGATTCTGTCACGGGCGGCCGTGGCGACATCACGGGCAGGATCGCTCAGATCACTTGTCTTGTACGCGTAGAATGCCGTTCGAAACTGCCGCTCCGCCCGTTCGATTTCTTCGAGTGACGCCAGGCCTTGTTCCGTCACCGCCATACGCCTGAGGGCGGACGCACTTTCCCGCACGCAGTCGAGGCATTCGATCACGTCGTCTGCGACGCTGACGTCTTCTGTGACGATCATCCCAAAGAAGTGTGAGGTTGCCGCGAGAAAGTCGTGCCCGATGCACGCGAATTCATCCTTGGCTTCGGTGAGCTGTTCGATCTCTGATGTGATCGTCTTCAGTGCGCGCCTCGTCCCCGCGGTCGCAAACCCGATCGTCAGGACCAGCAACGCGAGCAGCGACCCGATGCCCAGGCGTCGACTCCAGGTGTAGGAGAGAGACACGAAGTTCCTCAATCGTCGATCAACAAAAGGATTCGGTCAAAGACGTCGCCGGTCCGGTAGAGCGGTTGTGTAAGCGCAGGCATCGGCTCGTCAAAGGACATCTCGTAACACGACACCCCCAGCAGATAGCGCTGACCGATTGTCAATCGAATATCGTCTCCGTTGCCGGTGTCGAGCTTCCTCGCGAACTCGAGGGTCCAGCGCCCGTCGCTCCAACGCCCCACCGCGCGGACGTCGGCGCGGCTTCCCGTGGGCTGCCGATGTCGGTACCTCGCCAGCACGTCGCCGGCGTAGTCGAACGCGATGTGTTCCTCGTAGGCCGCCACTCCCGCGTCCGCCTTCCGTTGCAGATAGAGTGTTGGTCCGTCAATGCGCGGTATAGGCCGCGCCTTTTTCTCCGGATTCGTTCCCAGGATGTGCATCTTGTCGTCGGCGTATCCCACCGGATTCGTACGCCGCGCCTTCCAGAACCAGATGTCGGCTCGGTGGGGCTCGGGATGGTCGAACAGCGACAAATCGACGTCGTTGCCGACCATGCTCCATTTCAAAACAAACATGTCCTCCCGGTCGGGACCCTGTTTGTAGACCGATTCGTTGTCGTCCCACGCCCAGCTCTTGTGTGACTCGGATGCCGCGACGGCGGGGAACGACACCCGCATGAAGATGTCATCTTCCGTGTGGACCGACTTGATGTGAATCGCCCGTTGCGATGAACGATCCAGCGTCACCGTCTCCAACGCCTCCGACCAAACCCGGTCGTCCGGCATCCCGTCGATCGCCGGCGCGGAATCGACTCGCTTGGACGCGAGCGTCAGGTCCTTCGATGCACGACGCGGTGCGACCAGCGCTCGATACGCCCCCGCGTGAGGCGTCAGAACCTCCCTCGGTAGAACCAGAGGGGCTGCAGTGGGCTGCTCGTCGCTGAGCCGCTCTCGAGGTTCCGGTGCCTTGTCGCTCCGGCTCGGGCCTGCCGAAGCGGATTGTGGCGCCGGTTGGCACCCACACCCCAGCGAGACAGCGAGGCTGCCAAGAATGAGACTGCGTTTCATAGATCGGCTCCTGATGTCCTGGGAAGACTGGACGCCTCCCGACCCTGCTTGGCGTGGACCGAGCAGGGACCCCAGCGAAGTTCCATGAAGCAGATATCGGCAAGTACAGTTGCAGTGTGAACAGAGAAGCGTCATCTTCCGGCTAACTCAATCAAGTCCGATAGTCGCGTGGTCGTGAGCCCCGGCACGTCTCGATGCCGTCTCGCCCAAGTCGAAAAACGGCTCCGGGCAGCAGGCGGTGGCGATGAAACACGCATTTAGGTTTAGTGACGTCACCGAATGACGATGCCGCAAGGTCTTCGGCGGATTGCCCGACTCAGCAGCCGCTCGAGTGACTTGAGATGCCAAACTCATTGGCGCATCCAAGAGGCGGGACCGATAGTAAGGGCACGGTCGCGTGCGGGCCGAGGAGCGTCAGACCCGTGGGTCCGACCCTGCGAGTGCAGGCCGGCGGGGCCCGCGCAACACAGCCGAGCCCGGTCGCAGGTGCCGACGCTCGCTCTTTCAACCCGCTGGAGAAAGCTGATGAGGACATTCGAGCCGAGACCTTGGACGGGAACCACCCGATGGGTACCGGGACTCTTGCTTCTGACGGCCGGCACGGCCTGGGGGCAGACGCCGGAATCAACCCCACCTGCCCGGCCCGAAGAGCCCCCGATGGCCTGTAGCTCCTGCGGCGTCGAGTTGCTCCCGCATTCGCGAGAGTACGTCGACGACGAAGGCCGGCCGATCTGCGATGATTGCGCAACCAAAGCCGAATCCGGCGACAAGACCCCAAAGCCGTACGATCTGAAAACATCGAAGTACCTTCTCGGTGACTGGGGCGGCAAGCGTTCGAAGCTCAAGGACGAAGGCATCAGCTTCCGCCTGCGTAAATACCTCGTTCCGCAGGTCAACATCTGGGGCGGCAGAAACACGAACACCGCCCACACCACCAGTGGCCAAATGGGTTATGCGATCGAGTTCGACTTCGAAAAGCTCGCCGAGCTGGGTGGCAGCACACTCTACATCCGCGCGCGACAAACGTGGAACGATCACACCGCCGGAATACGCCCAGATGTCGGGTCTTTGAGCAAACCGTACGGAGGTGCCGGCGGTCGGTCCGACAACGAGCTCTTCCTCGACAAGTATCACTGGCGACAGCGCTGGCTTGACGACCGCATCGAATTCCGATTCGGACTGCTGGAAGCCAAGGACTATTTCGATCGAAATGAATACGCCAACAGTGTCTATTCTCAGTTCCCAAACGCCGTCCTCGAACTCGATCCGACGTTTCCAAACACCAAGGGAATCGGCGTGTTTGCCAAGGTATGGCCCACCGATTGGCTCTATATTGCAGCCGGTGCGATCGATCCCGATCGAATCAACACACACAATCGCCACGGAACCGGTGGATTCGATACGGCCTTTCACGGACAGGACAAGTTTCGGGCGTTCGCGGAGTTTGGCCTACTACCGGATAAGTTGCCCAACGCCGGCGGTCTCCCCGGCCACTACCGCTTCGGTTGCTGGCTGACCCCAAAGCCAAAAACGGTCATCATGGAGGACCTCGACGGCGATCCGGCGATCAAGCGCCGTAGCGATGACGTCGGTTTCTACCTGAACATGGACCAGCTTGTCTGGAAGGAAAACAACGATCCGAAGGACAAGCAAGGGCTGGGCCTCTTTGCCAGGTACGGCTTCGCGCATAAGGATGTCAACCGGCTGAGTCACTTCTGGTCGGTGGGTGCGTCGTACAAGGGACTCGTTCCCTCACGCGACAAGGACACGCTCGGGTTCGGCGTCGCCCAGACGATTCTATCCAAGCAGTATCGGCGCGAAATCGATACGCGGGCCGATCGCGAGACGGTCTACGATCTTTACTACAGCATCGTGCTGACGCCCTGGTGCAAGATCTCACCCGACATTCAAGTGGTCACGAACCCCGGCGGGAATAAGGACGCGCGCGATGCGCTGGTCGCAGGTGTTCGCGTACAGATCGACTTCTGACAAGACCTACGCCTGATAACCCGGCGGCGTTTCTCCCCCTTCGCCTCCTCCCGACCGCGCTCCAACCTCGCCCACGTATAGCGTCCTGTCTCCTCACGTCTTATGGGGCTGGGATCGGATTTCCTTCGAAGGCTCAAGCCTCCGTTTGTTGGCCGCAGCGCTTATATCGTACTTCTTCTCACGGACGCACTCGCCCAAGCCTTCGTCGCCGTGGGGGAAGAGGACTTGTCCCGCATCGTTGCAGCTCTACTAACGGTCGCTCTGGCCGGATGCCAAACGACAGCACGGTCCTCCTGGGATTCGTTATCACCCCCAACGGGCAGAACGGAGGCGCTCGCCGGTGCCCGCGCCGCGCCCGCCGTGGAAGCCCAGTTCGGTGGTGTCGTCAGCAACGGCGCGGCCGAATCTCGCATGCTGCGTATCGGACGAAGAATCACACGGAGCGTGCCCGAGCTTCGTGGGCCGTACCGTTACCTCGTGCTCGATTCCGACCGTGTGGACGCCGTTTCACTTCCCGGAGGACGCATTTATGTCACACGGGCGCTGTATGAGCGCCTCAGCCGCGACGATCTCCTCGCCGCCGCTTTGGCCCACGAAATGGCGCACCTGCAGGCCAAAGACCATTTCAAACCGCGCCCGGCAAGTCCCCACGGCGCGCTCGACAAGGAACTGTCGGCCGATCGCTTCGCCGCACGATGGCTCGACGCCGCAGGCTTTCCCAGCGAAGCCATGACCGACCTCAACCGTCTCGTCGCCGACGCGCAACCGGCGGGCTGGGCGCGGGTCCGCATCGCACATCTTACGAGACCTTCGATGCCAGCCGATAATCAGGTGAACCACGATCCCAACGGGTAGTGGCCGCAACCGACGCACAAATCCCGTTGACCGGGGCGAGGGTCGTGGCTAGAGTTGAATACCCGGATGGACCGGGGCACAATCTCATTGCGCGGCGATCCGATCTGACGGATTCGGTGTGTCGGCCGCCGACCCAGGGGAACAACGAAATGCTGCATCGAACCGTAAAGTACACGATCCTTGTCATCGCCTTGAGCATGGTTGCGCTGTCAACAACGGCTTGCCAGACCACGCGATCCGCCAAGCCGGAGATGCTCTCGGGCGACGGACAGACCGTGCACGAGCGCCATGATTCCGGCGTTGAAAGCCACACGTCCGACTAGAGCGGTGATGGACTTCTTGTGGCGTTGCGCCGGAAAGTCCATTCGAAAATCAGCGCGCCTCGACCGCCGCGGTAGATTTGAGCATGCCCCTTCGCGGCGAGATACCCCAAGCCCCGGTTCGGCATCCATTCACGTCTCTCCGGACACTGCCGATGACGACGGCCACGACGTCCGGCTCGACCTTACCGATTTCACCGACGGTTCGGCGTCAGTTCCCCAGGAGATCGACGATCGCGCAGGCGGCGAGTAGCACGCTGATGATGCCGTTGATGGTGAAGAAGGCGACGTTGATCTTGTCGTACTTGCCGGGGCGTACGAGGCTGTTCTCAACCAGAAGCAGAATCGCCGCCAGGGCGACGCCGACGCCATAGACCATCCCCAAGCGAGCGGCTGCTCCCAGCGCGACAAGACCGGCGACGGCGAGCACGTGCGAGCTTCTGGCGATCCATAGGGCCTTCGCGGGCCCGAGGCGCGAGGGAAGACTGTACAGACCTTCACGTCGATCCACCTCGATGTCCTGACACGCATAGAGGATGTCGAACCCGGCCACCCAGAACGTCACGACGGCCATGAGCAGCAACGTGGGCGCGCCGACGGAGGCGGGATGAACCGCCACCCAGGCTGCCAGCGGTGACAGTGCCAGTGCCAGACCCAGATAGTAGTGTGACCACTTCGTGAATCGCTTGGTGAACGAGTAGCCACAGAGAAACGCCAACACCGGCCCTGACGCGAGGATCGGCCAGGTGTTGTCATAGAAGAGGAAGAAACCCAGGCAGGCGATCGCAAACGTGATCGCCGCCAGCGCCAGCAAGATCCAAGCGGCGGTCAAGCTCAGCTTGCCGGCGGGCAGTGGACGCTGCGCCGTGCGCGGGTTACGGGCGTCAATCTGTGCGTCTACGATCCGGTTGAACGTCATGGCGACGCTTCGCGCCGCGACCATGCAGATCAATATCAAACCGATCTGCCCCGGATAGGGCCAACCGCGCCCCTCGATGTTCCGCCCTGCCAGAAACGCTGCCATCAAGGCAAACGGGAGTGCGAAGATGGAGTGGGAGAACTTCACCATCTCGGCCCAGGTCTGGACCGTTTCACGGATTCGGCGTGTTGCCCCGAGACTCATAGAACGATGTGTCACTTTCGATGGTCGTCGTCTTGACCCCGGTCTTCACCCCAGCGTGTATGGAGCTGGTGGGGAACGCCCACAAGGTCCATGAGCTTTCCGACCACGAAGTCGACCAAGTCTTCGATCGTCTTGGGGTGCATGTAGAACCCGGGCGATGCCGGACAGATGATCCCACCGGCTTCGCTGACGCGAAGCGCGTTGCGAAGGTCGATCGGGCTCATCGGTGACTCTCGCGGAACGATGACAAGCCGCCGCGCTTCCTTGAGGGTCACGGCAGCGGCTCGATCGAGAAGGTTTCCGGCGAGTCCGTTGGCGATGGATCCCAGCGAATGACTGCTGCAGGGGCAGACGATCATGCCGTCGGTAAGAAAGCTCCCGCTGGCGATCTTGGCGCCGACATCGTGATAAGAATGGAGCGTCGCCGTGTTACACGCTCCCTCGAGCAAAGCGGCGATGGAAGCATCCGCGATTCCGAGTTCGTCCCCCAGAAGCCGTCTACCATGCGGCGTGATAACCACATGGACCTCGGCGCCGGCATCGCACAGGCAGGCGAGAAGGCGCCGAGCGTAGACCGCGCCGCTCGCACCGGTGATGCCGACGATGAGTCGCTTTCGGTTGCAGTCCATGTTCATGGTCCGGCTCGACTCACCTGAACGTTGGAGGGCCAAGCGGAATAACGCGATGCCTGCCTGGCCCAGATGGAGTCGGGATGATCTCGACGTAAGCGCGAGAAGCTCTCCCGGCCGGCATCAGCTCGACTATTCTCACGGTAAGCGACACCCAGTCGGTAGAGCACTTCCGGTGCGGCATCCTTGTCACCGAATTGCCTCAGGCATGCTTCAAGTCGCTCGATCTTCCTTTCGCCTGACGATTCCGCCGTGGCGATTCTCAACTCGATATTGTCCGCGATCCGGCAGTTCGGATATCGGTGTCGGAGCGTTTCGAGGTTGGCGACATAGTGAGCATGCCGAGGCACCAGATCGAGCAGCCCGAATCTAAACTTGTCGGTGGGATGGCGCGTGCCGCAGAGCGGTTCATATCCGTAGAGCGGATCGCGATTGGACGTCAATAAGTCGTAGAGACTATGTGCCTCCAGCAGGACCGCGTCGATCGAGATACCAAGAGAGAGCTCCGGGCGCTGGCGCGTGAGCAGTCCCTGGAGCGGGTCGTCGGGCGGCTGAGCCTGCGCACTCGCGATCTTTGTGCGATCGAACCGATTGATGAGGGTCCGCAGCTTGCCCACCGCGCGCTCGACATCGCCCTCCTGCGCTTCGAGCTGGGCAAGACGAAGCAGCGCCGCCGCTGAGAGTAAGGTGTCGGGGCTGTTGACCAGAACCATGCGCCAAGAGTGCCACGATGCGACACTCGGAAAATCATCGTAATAGCGGATCCACTTCGATTGTCGAAATTCCTCCGGGTCCACACGGGTGTCCCGTGCGCCGGCTTTGAGATAGACGACGTTGGACGCGTAGCGACTGTCGGGAAAATACCGCAGGAACCAATCGCACTGCGCAATGAACTCGGACTGGTGATGTGTCAGGATCGACTCGGCCTTCACCGGCGCGAGTTCCGGTGCGAGTGCCAACAGCCATTGCGTCTCCAACACCTCCCGAATGGCGCGCAGGCTGGTGTGCGGCGTGGGGCGCCGCGCCCATCGTTCTGCAGCGGCTTCCTCCAGTGGCCGCGAGGCATCAAAGTCGGCAAAGTGCGCTGCGTGCGCCTTCTCCAATCGGCGGTAGTAGAGTTCGTCCCGTCCGACGTAACCCTCAAAAAGCGCGACCGGAAGCCCGAACATCACCGCCAGAAGAGGAGCGATGGTGCCCGGCCGATAGTCCACCATCTTCGCAATCGCCAGAACGATCGCGAAGAGCAGCGCCGCCGCCACGATGGCCATCACCCACGGAGCAACAAACTTGATGCGATCCACCGGGTCGATCCGGCCCACCACATCGTCGGTCGTTCCCACCCATGCGAGGACCAGGTAGGCAACCGCAGGGACCAACCCCAGAAGTGCGGACATAAACCGAAATCGCGTCCGGAACGGACGCACAGACGCAATCACGCAAGAGCCCAGCAGCGTGATCGCCAGCCAGGGCATCACCGCGAGGAACCCGACCACCATCACAAACGGTACCGCCGACCAAAACCGATAGAGGATCGCGACGAGAATCGGTATCGCGATCAACGCCGCCATCAGCAACCCGACGATCGGAATCTGGAGCGGAACGTCCTGAACGCTGATCGGTTCGAGCAGCAGCTTCCCCAGAGAGACCCCGCCATACCCGGCCACACGCACCGAGAGGAACGTCTCGCGAAGCAGGTCGCCGTAACCCTCCAACGCCGGCGCAAACCGCTCACCGCTTCGCAGCCAGAAGGCGAAACTGCCGGCCCCGGCAAAGAGCAGCAAGTTGACCACGAACAGCACACCCGCCCGAACACGGTACGTCGAACCCGAACGCGACCAGACGTCCTTCAGTTGCGGTTCCTGTTCGGCGGTCCCGTCGAGTACGACGGAGGGCGTGGAGGAGAGAATCTTGGAACGTTGCTCGGTCATTATGACGGACGCCAGGCTACGTAGACCGTGACGATCCCCCACGACAGTGGGGTGGCCGTTGTCCGGTCGAAACCGGCTGATCGCAGCCGCTCACACATCTGCTCGGCGCTGAGAAACGATACCACCGACCGCGGTAGATAGCGATAGGCGCCGCTTCGGTCGCCGCTCACCAGTGTGGCCGCAACCGGCATGAAGCGGTTGGCGTAGAGATGGTAAAGACCTCGCGCGAGTCGGTACCTGGGCTGCGTGAATTCGAGGATGACCGTTCGTCCGCCGGGTCTGAGCACGCGGTACATCTCCTCGAGGCCGGCGTCGAGGTTCTGAAAGTTCCGCACGCCGAACGCACAAGACGTAAGCGTGAAACACGCCGAACGGAATGGGAGATTCAGCGCATCAGCTTCGCACCAGCGAAAACGGTTGCCACTCGGCGGGGCGGTGGGGGCGTCACAAGCCGGCGCCGCCCGCAGGAGCATCTGATGAGCGAAGTCACACCCAGTGACCGTCCGCGCGCCACCGGCTGCAAACGCGCGGGCGAAATCGCCGGTACCGCACGCGACGTCCAGAACGTCATCCGATTCAGACGTTCGCCCCAGCCGCACAGCCTTGCGCCGCCAGGCACCGTCCCGCCGCGCGCTGAACAGCGAGTTCACAAGTTCGTAGCGCGGCGCAATGGCATCGAACATACGCCTCACACGGGTTGCCTTGTCGGAAACCGTGTGGGGCGAATCGAGCTGCTGGGAAGTCCACGATGGTTTGTCAGAGGACATGGCTCCGCAGCGCATCCTCCACCTCGCGACAGGCAGCGACTACTTCGCTTTGGCGTAACGGTCGACGACGTCCGCCCAGTTCACGACGTTCCACCAAGCGGAGATGTAGTCCGGTCGCCGGTTCTGATAATTGAGGTAGTACGCGTGCTCCCAGACGTCGAGCCCCAGGATCGGCTTGAGCCCTTCCGTCAGAGGGCTGTCCTGGTTCGCATAATTCCTGACGATCAGGCCACCATTCTTGTCGACACAAAGCCACGCCCACCCGCTTCCGAATCGCGTCGCCGCCGCCGCCGTAAACTTCGCCTTGAAGTCGTCGAACCCGCCGAACGCCTGATGGATCGCATTGGCCAAATCGCCGTCGGGGCTCCCGCCACCGTCGGGGCTCATGTTGTTCCAGAAGATGCTGTGATTGACGTGCCCACCGCCGTGATTATTGACGGCGCCCCGAACGCTGTCCGGCAGCGATCCGATCCCCAAGAGCAGGTCCTCAACCGTTTTCGACTGAAGATCGGAATGGTTGGCCAGTGCGTCGTTGAGCTTGTTGACATACGTCGCGTGGTGCTTGTCGTGATGAATCTCCATCGTCCGCGCGTCGATGTGCGGCTCCAGTGCGTCGAAGGCATAGGGCAATGCGGGCAGTTCGTGCGCCATCGTTGATCTCCTGCAATTCGTTGTCTTCCGGGTTCGAGTCTCGAAACAGTGTTAGTGGCCACAGGGTATTTGAGCGCACTCTTGCCGTCAACAACAGGGTGCAGGGGCGTCGGTGGTTCCAAGAAACACACGGGAAAGTCGAGTCGACGTGCATCGCCGGGACGGTCGATTTCGGGCGCCGGCCCGTGGGGTGCGGCGTCGGTCTGACGTCGGGTGAATTAGCGCCGCCCGCCTCGTGAGGGCGTTCGGCCACCGTCATCGCCATCCGATTCCGTCACGACGGTGATCGCCAACACAGCAGGCTCGCTCACCGAACCGTTCAACGACGCCCCGATGCAGTCGAAGGTCAAGTCGCCCGCCGCGCGAGGCGTCAGAAGCGCCACGCCTTCCGAAGTCGTGGTGAGCGTGACGGTCTCGCCGCCTGTTTGCTCGATCGTCAACGTCGCGGCCAGGTCGGCTCCAACGCTCGTGCAGATCAGGCGAGCGGTCTGACCGACCGTGACCGTCGCCGGGTCAACGGCAAGGGAAACCGCCACATCGACGACCGGTGTCGACGACGGCGCGATCAACGTTCGGCATTCTCCAACAGCCAGGTAAAGCCCGTCGCTGGCAGTCAGGCGGATCAGCGCCTCGCCTTCCAGATCCGCCTCGAAGGTCGTGCTCGCGGCGTTCGCGTCGGTGAACCGCCCAGCCGATTGAGGAATGACCTCCCACTGATAGGTGGGAACGGCGCCCGGAGTGATCGGATTGCCCGAGACGGTGCCCTCCTGCCCAATCGCCAACGCTGCCGGGCAGGACGGCGCGACGTCAATGCGCGAGCAGCCAGCCACGCCGAGCGCAGCGGCGATCCACCCGATCGAGCAAAGAGCTGCCATCCTCTGCATGGGAACGGTCCCCCTCTGAGACGTCGTTGGCCCCGGTCTTCACGCCGACCGATGTCGCTGCCGGGCGTGAGTCTACCGCACGCCACGCGCGGAACCAATCCGGCGCAGTACGACCCACCCGCTGTGTAATCCTAGCGCGACGAATTCGGGATGGACAGTCGGACCACTGACAACGTCAACGTCCGCGTGAACTTCGGCTCGTTCAACAGTGCTTGTGGATACTATCGGGCGTGGGGCACCGGAGTCGCTGCTCAGCCACGGTTTGGGTCAGGGTTCATCCGCCCCATCCACCCGGCGAACCGCCTCAAAAAACGCAGCCAGGTCGCGCTCACGACGCTCGCGCAGGTCGGGCGGAAGCTCGGATCGGCGAATCAGCCATTCGATCGTTCGCCCGTCTTCGAGCGGGATGGCGATTTTCGCGACGTAGGGATCGTCGAGTCCGGGAGGCAGCTTGACTTCGTCGGCGGGCGGGCGGGTGGCGACGCCCGCGGGATCGTAGAACAAGATGCCCTCGGGTTCGATCAGGTAGCCCAGCCCGGTGTAGGCGGCAATCGAATCGAGCACCTGGTCCGCGGGCTGGTTTCGCGTGTTGACCGAGAAGTTGCGCTGCACGGTCAGTGGTAGCGACGAGAGCAGACCGGACTCGACCCGTACGCGAACGTTGGCGGCCTGACCGACCGCCTGCATGACATCGTGGAGCGGTCGGTTGTTCAGGCGAATGGAAATCGGTCGGCGCAATTGCTGCAAGATACGCTCTTGCATCGGCGAAAGGACGATACGATCCTCCAATATCGACCACGACCACCCGAGGTTGCGACAGGCGAGCGTCAAAGCCTCGTCACCCGATCCGGCGCCGACGTTGCGGATCGCTTCCGAGAGAACCTCCCAGGCGTCGCGAACCGGCACCTGAAATTGAAGGCGCTGACCGAGCGCCTTCAGCGCAGCCGAATCATTCCCGGGTTCGATCCCGCCGAGGTAGACCAGCGTATCCAGCTCCGCCCAGCTCGGCGGGCGTCCGAGCTGTCGAAGGGCAGGCGTCGGGACGATCTCGACATGATCGTCACGAACCGCAAACGTCATGCCGAGCGGCGAGAATAGCTCGTCGAGCGCGCGGCGTAACGGCATGTTCTCGAGGACGACCTCCTGCACCCGGGTCTTCTCACCGTGAAGAACCAACCGCATCGCCGTGTTCGGCATGACGATACGAACACCGGTTTGATCTTCCAGGAGGTGAACCGCTTCGCCGAGGTTGACGTTCTTGAGCGTGATCTTCGTCGGTTCGTCGAGGGCCTGTTCGATCAACGCCCGCGTACTCTGTGCAGACGCCGCCGCAGTTACGCCCAGACCCACGCCCACCCAGCAAACCAGTGTCCTTCCGGCGGTTCTACCGTTCATCATGTACCACCATTCCCTGATTCATGGCGTCGCCAACTACAACGGCGGCGCCGGTCCTCCCACGGAGGACGTCGGCCCTGAACCCACGCTGCCAAACGAGATACCTGCGTCACCTTCTGCACGGCCATCGGGCACGACCGGTGTTCGAGCGAAGGCTACCACCACGTGCGGCAAACCGCCCGCAAGACCACCGTCACCCACCCCGACCGATGCCGAACCTTTGCCGAAGCGGACCACCCGCACCGCCTCCGGCGTCGACGGAAACCCGATCAAGACCGCAAGGACGATGGCGGCGGCCGCCGCGAGCGGCGCGCCGAGTCTAAAGAACCACAAACGAGGAAGGCGCTTCGACTCGGCTGCACGAACGCGCCTCATGACGGCCGCTTCGAGCCCGTCCTCGTCGACGACCACACCTTGGCCGCCCCAGCGCTGCAAGAGCCGATCTACACCGTCCAGCGCATCGCGGTCCGATTCGCTTGCGATTTCCGCTTGAATCAGCGCGGCGTGATGATCCCCGTCCAGCTCGACCGGCGTCCCACCCCACCGCCGTATCAGTTGATCGACGGCACGAAGCCGTCGAGCTTCCTCGCGGAGTGTCTCAGACCCCGCCAACGCGCGATCCAAGCGTTGGCGTTCGTCTTCGGCGAGCGCCTCGTCCAGACTTCGACTCACGAGCAGCGCCGGATCATCGGGATGGTAAGATTCCTCGCCCATGTCGCCTTCATGCCTTCACGCGGCATCCACCGTGCCCAGGTCATCGAACCATCGACCTCGCCCGCGTCTTCCGTCCCATCACAGAAACGACGCCAACTGGTCCTTGAGTTTCTTGCGGGCCTGAAAAACATTCCACTTCACCAGTTCGATACTGCACTCCAGAATCGCCGCCACCTCTTTTTGCGGCACCCCCTCGACGCTGAAAAGGACCAGCGCCAGTCGTTGCTTCTCCGGTAACTCGTCGAGCGCCGCCGAGATGGCTGCGTTCAGCTCGGCCGGAAGCGGCCCTTCGTCTGATGGCGCCGGGCTTGCCAACGGTCTTCCCGTGTTGCGATCACGCGCCTCAGACACAGACGAGAGCGTTTCGTCCCAGGGAACCGTCGCACGGGAAGCGCGAGATCGGCGGAGATTGAGCGATAAGTTGCAGACGACGCGCATCAGCCAGGCGCCGAATCGAGACGGGTCGTCGAGCTGCGAAAGGTTGCGGTAGGCCCGCACGAACGCGTCCTGACTGACGTCGCTGGCATCTTCGACGTTCCCCAAAAGCCGGTACGCCACCGACACCGCCCGGCGCTGATACCGCCGAACCAGTTCCCCAAACGCCTCCTGCTGACCGGCTTGCGCCTGGCAAACCAGCTCCCGCTCAGCCGACTCTGGTACGTCCGCTCCGATCTGCAAATCACTCGCTTCCTGCGTGTCAGACACGGCCGGGCGCCGGCCGTTAGACGTCGTTCTCCAGCGTGCGTCGTCGCGGCAGCGTCGGCGCGGTTATGGGACGGCCTCCCGCGGCGTTGAAGCGTCGCCGGTGGCCCGCAGACGTCATTTTGCAGGATACCCGCTCTCCCGTACAGTACCGTAGGCCGTTTGTACCTGGCATCGAATTGCGAGGTCTCAGCGCGCCCAAGAGTCCGTCGTCATGCAGGTTCTCACAGACATCGAGCCCACGCGGCGATTGATCCGCGAGCTGCAGGCCCGCGGTCAGCAAACCGGCCTCGTGCCAACCATGGGAGCACTGCACGAGGGTCACCTGTCCCTCATGCGCACAGCGCGGCAGCAGTGCGATTTCGTGGCCGTGACCATCTTCGTCAACCCCACCCAGTTCGGCCCCAGTGAAGATTTCGACGCCTACCCTCGAACGCTTGGAGATGATTTGGCCGCGTGCGATTCCATGGGTGTCGGGCTGGTCTTCACGCCGACCCTTGACGGCATGTACGCGCCAGACGCAAAGACCACTGTGGCCGTGGCGGGCCTGACGGGTGACCTGTGTGGCCGACATCGACCGGGACATTTCGACGGAGTGACCACGGTGGTGGCCAAGCTCTTTAACATTCTTCCCTGCGACCGGGCCTTCTTCGGTGAGAAGGACTATCAGCAGTTGACGGTCATCCGACGGATGGCGCGCGACCTCGATCTTCCCATCGACGTTGTGGGCTGTCCGACGATTCGAGAGGCGGATGGGCTGGCCATGTCCAGCCGGAACGCCTATCTCTCAGCCGATCAACGCCGGCAGGCGGCATCGTTGAACCGCGCACTGCGGTCGGCGGTAGATCGCGCCGCAGGTGGCGAGCGAAGCGCCGCAACCCTTACAGATCGCATTCGGGAGGAGATCCTCGCCGCCGGTCCTGCAGACATTGACTACATCGAGGCCGTCGACGCCCAGACGCTGCAGCCGCTCCGGAGCATCGATCGGGTGGCTCGCATCTGCCTGGCGGTGAGAATCGGGGCCTGTCGATTGATCGACAACATCGGCGTGGACGTTCCTCCGTCTGCCGGGTAGTATCGCCGTCATGCATCCGGAGTTGTTCACGCTACCGATTCTCGGCATCACGATCAAAACCTACGGGTTCTGCTTGATGGTCGGGTTCCTGAGCGCCGTGTGGCTGGGAATGCGCCGCGCCGAGCGCACGGGCGCCAACCCCGACGTCGTGCTCGACATTTCCTTCCTGGCACTGGTGTTCGGCGTCGGCGGAGCCCGCGTCTTCTACGTCGTACACTATTGGGAGGAGCAGTTCGCCGGTGTGTCGAACCGGTTTGTCGCCGTCATCGACATTACGCAAGGCGGACTCGAGTTTCTGGGCGGGTTCCTCTGTGCGATGGCGGCCGCGGGTGTGTATGCTTTGTGGAAGAAGGTGTCGCTGCGGCAGTACCTGGACATACTCGCGCCCAGTTGTATGTGGGGCCTGGCGTTCGGCCGGCTGGGCTGCTTCTTCAACGGATGCTGCTTTGGCGGCATGTGCGTCGCACCCGGCGTTGCACCCGGAGCCGACCAAGTGCCCCCACCCTATGCGGTTACGTTCCCCTTCGCCAGCCCGGCGCAGTGGCGCCAGTGGGAGAACCGAGAGGCTACGCTCCCTGCAGAACTCATCGTTACCGCCAAGAACATGATGCAGCCCTTCCCGCTTCCCGGCGATCTGCTCGCGATGCCGGTGGAGAAACGAGAGCGGGCCACGCGCGAACTCGAACGGTTGCAGGAAAGTTTTGCCCAGGCGCAGCGAAGTGAAGACGCGGAAGCGGCAATTGAACTCAAGGCTGCGATGGATGCCGCGCGACAGCGCAAAAAGGACGAAGATGCGAAGCTGGTCGCGCTGCGCCGTGCACAGAGTTTTCCCTCGCGCGTGGAACCCGGCCGAAGAACGTCCGTCACGGAGCTCGAGCAACTCGCGTCGCAACACGGCTCACATCCCGTTCACCCGACGCAGCTCTACTCGTCCATCCACGCGCTGTTGCTCTCGATGTTCCTCACGGCGCTCTTACGCTATCGCCGTCGCCACGGCGTCGTCATCGGAGCGCTCATCGTCATGTACCCCATTCCGCGCGTGGTGCTGGAGTTGATTCGTGTTGACAATCCGCACGACGTCGCCGGCCTGACCGTCTCGCAGTTTGTCAGCCTCGGCATGCTCGTCTTGGGCGTGGTCTATCTGGTGCTGTTGTTCAAGCGCATGCCGGAACAATCACCTCGCGCGACTTTCGAGACTGCGGATAGCACTTGATCCGGTCTACTCCTCCTCACCTTCCTGAGGCGTCGGAGTCGACGGGTCGAACGGCTCCTCCAGATCCGGAAGATCACCCAGCTCCGTATTTCGCGCGAGCGTGACCACCTTGCCGAACTGCCGTTCGTTGCGTTCCAGAAGTAGATAAACCGGCTCGCCGGCGGGGATCATGTAAATCGCCTGCACCAGATGGCCGAAGTGGCGGATCTCTCGATCTTCGGCGCCGATGACCTTGTCGCCGGGCAACACACCGGCGGCGCGCATTGGCGACGGATCGGCGATGTTGCCGATGACAACGGCATCTCTTGCGCGAGGGTTGATCTGAATGCCGAGCCAACCTCTGTAGAATGATCGACCGGTTTGGAGCACAGATACGATCTCGTCTACCCGATCCTTGGGAACCGCAAACCCGACACCGGAGTCATACATGTCAATGCCGGCGAGTTCGCCGGGGCGCTGGGCCATCGGAACGGCGATACCGATCACGCGACCGTGCAAGTCGCAAACCGGACCACCGTAGTTGGCGGGACTAAGTCTGGCGTCCGTCTGAAACGCGTTGCCGTGCATCCGATTCCTGGCGCTGATGATCCCGACGGAGAGCGAGGGATGCTCTCCGCCGAATCCCAAACCCAGCGCGACCGCGCTCTGGCCAATTCGAACTGAAGTGCGATCCACCCATTCGGGAACCGCGAGCGAATCGGCATCGACCTTGAGCAACGCGATCTTGCGCACTTGATCGCGCGCGACGAGTTTCGCCACGAGTCGCCGGTCGTCCCCCAGTGTCACCGAAATCACGACCGGCTCGCGAATGAAATTGAAACTGCTAGTGATGATGAAACCGTCCGGTGAGTAAACGATACCGGTCGTCGCGCCGTCGGCGATAGTGAAACTCGAGCCGACCGTCTCGCGAAACGGATTCTGTGAACGTGGCTGTTGGGGTGACTCCTCATCATCTTCCGTTGACAAGAACCCGCGAGGCTGCGATCCGCCGACGGTGTCGATGCGGACAAGGAAGGGCCGCATCTTTTCCGCCACGTCGCGAAACATCTCCTGTTTTTCGCGGAGGAGTTGGTCGGGGGAGTGGTCTTGCTCTGCCATCGATGCCAATGGCATGGCACAGGCGGCAAGGAGTCCGATAATAAACAGCCTCGGCGAGTTGTGTGTCATTTTTCGTCCATTTCGATGCGGAGGCTGACAATGGCGCGCCCTCTTTGGACGACCAGATCGATGGATTCGCCGGGTTCGAGGTAGCTGAGGCGGCGTTTGTATTCGTCGGCGTCGGGGATGTTTCGGCCATTGAGGGAGAGTATGAGGTCGTCCTTTCGGACGCCGGCCCGCTGGGCGGGGGATCCGAATTTCACGCGTTCGACGAACGGCAGGATGCGCTGGTAGCCGACGCGACTCAGGCGAATTCCCGGATCGAGGGGCGTTTCGCTCTGATCGGTGGTCTCAGGCGGCGTCGGTTCGCCCTGCTCGGCGGCGAGGGATTCGAGATAGAACTCGTCGAGTACGTCGCGTGGGAGTGCGTAGTTGAGGTGGGTGTAGGTTTGGTTGGAGGTGACGACGCGACCGATCATGCCGACGAGTTCGCCGTCGAGGTTGACGACGGCGCTGCCCGGTGCGCCGGGGTTGCTGGTGATGCCGTCGAAGATCAGCACGTCGCCGCGGTAGGGGAAGTCTTTTAGGCGTCGTCGCGCGTCGAGTCGCGTTCGGGTCGAGATGATTCCGTGTGCGATCGAGACCGGTTCGGCGCCGTCGGCTACCTTGAAGGCGTTGCCTGCGGCCAGCACCCAATCTCCCACAGCGGCGTTGACGTCGCGGTCGAGGTCGAAGGAGGGGAAAGGATCGAGTGCGTTTGGCGCGGGGCTAGTTCCCGGGGCGGTGGGGCGTGTCAATCTCAGCAGGGCGAGCTGGCGCTGACGATCACGGTGGATCACCTCGGCCTGGTGGATCGTGCCGTCAGCCAGAACAGCGCGGATGTGGCGTGCGTCGATGAGGAGCGAGAAGACGGTCAGGACGTCGCCGTCGTCGGACACGATGATGCCGGTGCCGTAGCCCTTTTGCTTGCCCGCGCCGAGTCCGTACAGTTTGACGACTCGCGGCATGACCGAGTCGATGGCGCGTTGGAATCCGGCGTTGGAATCTCGATCCTGCGCATGCGTCGCGGGTACATTCGCGGTCATCGCGATCAGAACCGGCAACACCATCAGTGAGTACGAGGCACGCATCATCGCTCCGGAGCCTCGTGTGAGAGTGTGTCGCGGTAGTGGTAGCCGGTGCCGTAGACATCGATCGTACAAGGTCGCTTGAGTTCGCCGAGCTTGCGATAGTCGCTCAGATAAATCGAGACGTCGGTGCCTGAGACTTCGTCACGAACGATGATTCGAACCAATTCGTGGGTCTCGATGTCGAAAGCGAATCGTGCCTTCGCCTCGTCACTAAGTTCGTACTCGATGACCTCGAGCGTTCTTGGTGACAGATAGCCACTCGGAGAGCGAGGAATGTGCTTGGTGGGTTCTGCGCCCGCGGGGATCAGCACGCCACCGCCGATATGCGTCAGACCTCCCAGTTCGAGTTGTTCCACGGGCGCGAGCCAGCGAAAGAAGGCGATGTAGAGTGCGTTAAGCGTCAGGGTCTGTTCGGGGTCAAGGTCGAACGGTTCCGCGGCGTCGCCTGCGCGCTGCACGGCCTTCTTGTCGTCGTACTCGATGATCCCGCCGGACGAACCGTCGGCGTATGATCTCGCCATTCGAACCGGTTGATCTTCGTACCACAGAGCCGCGAAGTGTTCGGTGTTTCCCATTCCCGCTTCGGGATCGTCGTGCTGTCTCTGGACATACCAGACGGCGTGGTCCGGGGTTGTCGGGGAATCTACCGTGTCGTTGGCGTTCTGATAGGCAGAAAAGACGCGATGGACCTCTCGACGGTTCACGATCCTGGGTTGTGGGACGGGTCGTCGCATACGCGGTTCGACGGGATCGAGTCGCACGACGAACTCGTATTCGCGTCCGTCTCGTTGCACCTCGGTTACGATGGGCCAGTTTTGCGGATAGGTGCCCAGCAGGCTGACGACCTGGTTGGCGGTTGAGATGGGTACGCCGTCCAGTGCCATCAGGCGGTCACCAACGCGCAGGCCGGCTTCGTAGGACGGACCGGATTTGAGAATCTCGACGAACACCACGCCTTTGTCCTCCAGGGCGTCGACGCGTGCGTGCCAGGTGCCGTGGCGCGTCAACCTTCCGGCGCGCAGTGCCGGTATGAATCGCCGAATCTGGTTGGCGGAGATGGCGTATCCGAATCCGACATTGAATCGTCCGCGGGTGTTGACGGAGATTCGTCCGTTGATGCCGATGACCTCACCTTGGGCGTTGAAGAGTGGTCCGCCCGAGTTTCCGGGGTTGATGGCTGCGTCGACCTGGATGCAATTGGTGTAGGTCAGGTTCCCTCGCACGCCCCATTGGTATCGGTGGGTTCCGGTAACGATCCCGACGCTGATGGAGGGTGAGTAATCCTCGCTGATGTTGAAGGGGTTTCCCATGGCGACGGCGGTGTCGCCGAGGCGTACCTGGTCCGAGTCGGCGAGCGGAACGAAAGGAAAGGCGAAATCTTCATCGGGTGGGATCAGTCGGAACATGGCGACGTCACCCGTGACATCGACGCCGAGGATTTCCATGACGTATCTTTCGCCGTTTCCGAGCCCTCCCCAGCCGGTTCGACCCTCCATCATGCCGGCGACGACGTGGAAGTTGGTGAGTCCGTATCCTCCGGGATCGATCAGCACGCCGGAACCGCCACCGCGCAGTTTCTGATCGAGCACGCAGACGACGGCCGGCGAGACGCGCTCGATCATCCGGATGCGGCGGGCTTCGGTCTGCTGTACGAGGTCGTCGGGTGAAGCCTCGCCCAGCGGTTGAATCGCCGAGATCACGCCCGGAAGCGCAAGGAGGAGGAACCGCTCCGAACGTCGTCGGCATTTTCGATGGTTACGGCGATCCACGGGGATGTGACTCTTCATGGGTTGGATGCGTTATTGTTGCTTCAAGGTCGAATCGCTCGCCGGTTTGAGCAGTCTTGCGCCGCCCCAGTTTGCATGGTCCGCTATGTCCAGCGCGTCACCATAGTCGACGACCAGCGTCAGCGTGTCGACGGCTGTGACGGCGACGATGATGTCTCGTGGATCGTCCTGCCCGGTGACCGGGCCGCTGTCCCAGAGTTTCTTGTCACCGTCGAGCAGTCTGAACAGGACGTTTCCGCGCGGACGGACGGAATCGTCGAGTCCGATGGTCGCGACGAACGTTTCGTACTTTCCCTCGATGTCGTAGGTCAGTTCGGTTCTGCTGTGTACGCCGAGACCGCGTTCGAACGTTCGCCCTCCCATCACGATGGGTCCGCCGGCGGTATTGCGGTCCTTGCGCACGGGCCAGGGGCGGTGAATCAGGCCGTCGACGCGCTGTTCGGTCGGTTCAAGGTCGGTCAGCATGACGACGCGGTCACTGGTGATGCGGAGGCTGTCGATTGCCGTGACGGGAAGGTGGGCTGTGTATCTCAGGGAGGTCTCGAGCTGCAAAGATCCGGCGTCGGCTCGTTCGAGGTGTCCGGAAAGGATGGAGCCGTCGCGCAGGTGGACGGTGACGGGGTAAGGCCTTGCCTGGCTGTCGGGTGGCCCCCCGGCGAGTACGACGCCGAAGATTCTGTGTGCCTTGAATGTTCGCGTTTGTCCGCCGTATTCGAAGGATCCCTCGGCGGTGCCGAGTTGGACAAGCCGACCGCGCAGTTTTTTGACGCCTTCTTCGTCGCGCGTCACGAGGACATCGTGTCCGGGGAGTCGCTGCTGAAGCGTTTCGCGAAACGTCGCGTCCGCGCGAGGGTTCTCGTCGGGGTCGGCGATTCGGATCCCCGCGAGTCGATCGAAGGGCAGGGCGACGGCGTCGCCCAAGGCGCTGCGGCTGAACACGCAGTCGGACTTGTGCGGTGTGTTGAGCAGGTGGCCGTGCAACCATCCGCCATCGGCCAGGTGGAACAGGGCTTTCTTTTCGTTCGGTACTTCGTTCTGGTCGCTGTGCCTGTCCGTCTGGGGGCGTTCGATCGCCGGTCGGGTTCGACCGGGGCCGGGTTTGCCAAACGTGATCGTACTCAGCCCGCTGAGCGGGAGGGTCAGCGTGCCCTGGGGTGATCGTATTTCGATGACGTTACCGTCGCTCGAGCCGATCCATACGCCGTCGAGCGTTGTTCCATCGATGCGTTCGAGTCGGACCTCGGCGGGGGCTGCACATGTGGCGATAGCGCCGATCGCCATGTACGACATGGCGACGGCGAGGGCCGCACGCCGGAAGCGGATGATCAATGTCTGGTGAACGGGCGTCATGATGGCCTATGGCTTCTTGGCGAGTTCCTCGTAGTACTGTTCGACGAGTTGCCGGTATCTGTTGGGGAAGTTATCGCGTAGGGCCTGGAGGATGCGTTCGCGCTGGGCGGGCGGCATGGTTCCCCAGACGTCGCCTGGATTGGCGCGGCGCCTCTCGCGTAGTGTGCCCTCTGCGGGGCCACCGCCGGGGAGCTGAGAATCTTGCATCGGCTTGCTGGGTTGCTGGGCGCCCTTTTTGCCGCTGCTCTTGCCACCACCGCTACTACTGCTGCTGTTGCTGCTTTCGTTCTCTTCGGCGTCCTTGATCAACTTGTCGAGAAGCTCGATGACGCGTTTCTGACGGATCCGGACGGCGTCACTCGCATCGCCGTGTCCCAGGCGACGTCCGGCGAAGGTCATCAGGTCGCACACTTCGCCGATTTTTTCCGGCTCGCGCGTTTGAAGTTCGGCGAGCATCTGCTGGGCTGCGATGAACAAGCGTTGGGAGGCGCCGGGGTAGTCGCTGATGAAGTGCATCAGTGCGCGTTCGGCGCGGTCGTACTCGAGGTCTGCGAGTAAGCAGAATCCCTCGAGGAATGCGATCTCCGGGGCGAAGAAGGAGTAGGTCGGAACGTTGCTCGAGCGAAGCTCCTGGCCGTCGAGGAGCGTTTCGATTCGTTTTCCGGCATCGATGAGTCGTTCGAGGGCGACCAGGGCTTTGATTTCGTAGGCGGCGGCGTGGGTGGCGACGAAGAGGTTTTCTGTATTGCGAAGCTCGCCCATGATCGCGGTACACTGTTCGTATTCTTCGGCGTCGTACGCGTCGAGACCGCCACGGAACTCGGTGGAGACGACGGCGAGGCCTTGGGTGAGGAATTCGGCGCCGTCGCAATCTTTGCAGTCGGCCCAGGTCGTGCGGATCAAGTTCCGGGCGTCGGCGGCGATGGTGGCGTCGGCATCGAGGCTGTTGAGGAAACGGTCGACGGGGTCATTCGCCTGGGCGAGGCCGGCGGTGAGCAGGAGAGTGAGGGCGGCGGTTTGTGCCCAACGAAGGATGGCGGTCTGTTTACGGCATCGCATTGTCTTGCTCGTCAGTTTCATTTCTGCCCTCTTGAGGTACACGGGCAAGCTGCTGCTTGCCTATGGCACCCGTTGGTCGTGGTACGCGGTGCGATCATCGTTTTCCCCACCTCCGGAAGGAAGTGGGTCACCCTTCATTGCATCATGCCCGCGCCTTCGGCTTGGGCATGGCACCCGTCGTCGGCACTCGCTGTTCCGTCGTCGTTGCAGCATGGCGGCGCTTCGCTTGGCCATGCCACCCGTCTTGCGTTACACGGGCAAGCTGCTGCTTGGGCATGGCACCCGTCGTCGGCACTCGTTGCAGCATGGCGGCGCTTCGCTTGGCCATGGCTCCCGGATGCACTCATTAGGCACACGGGCAAGCTGCTGCTTGCCTATGGCACCCGTTGTCGGCACTCGTTGTTCCGTCGTCGTTGCAGCATGGCGGCGCTTCGCTTGGCCATGCCACCCGTCTTGCGTTACACGGGCAAGCTGTCGCTTGGCCATGGCACCCGGCGATCATCCTGTCCCCCACCTGCGGAGGAGGTGGGCCCACCCGTTCCTTCGGTCTCTTTGCGACCCCATCTGTGGTTTTGCGGGGTCACATCTGGTGCGCACGGTCCCATCCGCCTTCTTAGGGCTGATGGCCACGATCGCGCAGTTCGCGAGCGGTGTCGGCGGTTTCTTTCTGTCGCGATGCGATGGTGCGCATCGCCCTGTTGAGCAGCTCTTGGGGTTCGGCGTCTTCCTCGCGTTGTGCGTCGACGGCTGTGGTTCGTGTGTTGATACGAATCTGGCTGGCGCGAAGCAGTTTCAGTTCGGCTGATTCGGGAAGCAACGGCGCCTCACCGGGTTGCTCGCCGGGTTGCTGCATACCCTGCTGTGCCTCCTGCTGCATTTTCTTGACGGCTTCGAGTAGTTGTTCGAGGGCGTCGACGATTTCTTCCTGGATGGACTGGGTGAGCGCACCGACCCTTCGCTCGACGAGGCGTGCGGCGACGAGTGCCATGTCCTGCGAGATCTGGTCGACGACGCGCGGGAAGACGATGGTGGTACCGTCTTCATCGAGAATGTGGAGGCAGGTTGCGGCGTCTTTTGAGAGGTTTCGCTGCTCGGTTGCCAGTTCCGCCAGTCGAAGGTCTTCGGCGCGTTGGAAGTTTTGTTCACCGATTTGCGCGAGGTCGAGGGTGTTGCTGTTGATGGCGCGCTGTTTGGTGAGCAGCTGACGGAATCGCGACTCGAGGTCGCGCAGGGTTTCTTCCTTTTCTTCTTCGCGCAATTGTGCGAGCGCTTCTTCGAGTTCCTTCTGTGCTTGCTCGAGCTCCTCGATGGCGCGGTCCTGGGACTCGGTGGCTTTGCGTTGTTCTTGCTCGTCGAGTGACTTGGACGCGTCGTTCATTTCCTTCTGGGCCTGGTCGAGGCTTTGTTGACCG
>JAJDDV010000070.1 GCA_029260135.1 Phycisphaerae bacterium
AAGATCGTGCCGCAGCGATGGCACTCACGGTTTGTTGCGGGCAGAGCCGGTCCTACGTCGACCACGATCTACTCGGCTTTCCGGTGCTGTACCCCGTGCCAAGAACATCATCCTCTTGCTCCGCGCGCGCGAGTCGGCCATCATCACTCCCCCACCTCAGCGCTTCGCTAACGAGGTGGGCCACCCGGCGTGCCATCCTGCTTCGCCGGATGAGTGCAGGCGTTGACGCATGTTGTCAGTCAACGGGCTGTTGGAGAGCCTTCTGGACCTCCGCGTCCATCCCGCTTAGCACGGATCTTCGGAACCCTTCGAGACGACGCTTGGCGTGCTTCCGCAGTCCTTCCGGCTCATTCTTATGGTCAGCGACGATTTTCCCGAGTATCCTGATGTAGGTGAGCGCCTGCGCCTCAACCGGCTTCAACTTCTCAAGCGTCTCACCGGTAAACGGAATGTCATCCGTGCGTATTAGCTCATTTACGAACACTGCGCGATCTGTGTGCCTGCGCTTCTCTTGCACCGCTTCGCTGACATTATCGTCAGACTCGACGATCTCTCCAGCTTGCTTCCCGATTTGCCGGCCGAGGCTCTCCAGAACTTGATCGCGCAAGGCAGCATCTTGGCGGTTGTCTTTGAGAATCGCCAAGAACATGTCATAGACCTCTGCACGATGTGCTTGGGCATAGGTCTGGAAAGTATGCTGGAAGCGAGTCTTCGGTTTGCCGGACGTATACGCCACAATCGCTCGACGAAGCAAGGAAGGCTCCCGTTCGCTACCGACGATCTCCAGCAGGTCCTGTGACCCTTCCGACACGTCGACCTTCTCGAAGTAATGGTGAAGGCACAGCATCACCGACGTCTCGGCGACAGCCCACGCAGGCGTGTCAGGGTGCTCTTGTGGTTCGTCCTCGACTTCTTGGCACGCCTGTCTCGCGGCCGTCAGCATTTCTTCCGTCGTCAGCGATTCAAGGTGCTCGAAGAGTCTTGCACTCCCTTCGCGCGAACCATCCCGCGCGAGGGATCGAATCCGATCCCAGGGGGCAGGGGCGGACTTTGTGGGCTCTGTAGCGCCGACGAGCAGGGAAACGGCTGTGAGCGAGAAAACAGTTAGAAGAGCCTTCATGGGTTGCCTCCCTTTGTACCTACCGGGATACATAAATCGAGCGGCTGGAATCTCGTGCTCGCGTCCTGCGGCGTAACGTGTCCGCATTGTGTTGCCGGCATCAACGTGTCCAGCCAAAAGCCGTTGTCGAAATCGTTGTGCGCTTCAAGATTGTCCGGCTCTCCGTTTGGCGCTTGCGTCCAGTTGCCTGTGGTCTCATTGTAACTCCAGAGGTCGGTGAGATCGGTGATGTCATGGTGCGAGCCGCCATCTGGCGGACGCCCCACCATACCCCAGACCTCGACGCCGTTGATCTCATAGCAGACTTCGACAAGGCCATCACAGCGCAGCCAACCAATGGTGTCCAGCCTCGCGTTCCATCTTTTGGGGTGGTCAGGATCGTTGGTGCCTAACACAGCATTAAACGGCGTATATCCAACACCTCTGGCAGCCAACGATTTGGCTGCCTGAAGAACCATGAGCCTCTGACGGTACGTGATTGTTGGATTCGTGAAGCATCCGAAGGGGGGGTAGTTTGGATGCTGCGTCATGGAAGTGAGGTCGTATGAATTTGTCGGACCGTCCATCTCGATAAGCAAGTACTTCGTGTCGTCATTCAAGTTCGCTCGCGTGAGGGGACCGAGGAAGGTCCAGATGAGTGCGGCATGACCGCGATTGTTCTGCACCCACCATACATGCTCCTTATAGACAGCATTTGCCAGATTGATCATAACGACGGTCGCCTTGACCGTATCGGCGCAGCGTTCCGCCCCGCCGGCGTCTCTGTACCGAAGGGTAAAACTGACATCGCGCTCGGTGCTGCTCGGCATGGCGCCCTCAATCCACAATCCGTTTTGGCCAAACAGAATAAACTGATTACGTTGCGAGGGAACACTGAGGTCGAAGTTCCATGCAGACGGATGCAGATTGTAGTTTGTTCCCTTTGTACTACTGGACCACGCGCGAACCTGGACATCGTAGCCAACGGTCTCCAGAGATATCGTTCCTGTATCGGGAACGTCAGAGAGAAACCACGTCAATCTCGCCAGGTTGTCCTCGTTTTGCACCGAGGGTTCGTGTAGGTCCGGAACCGGATCCACGGCCCAAGATCCATCAGGATTCATGGAGCCGTCGCTGTCATCGTCATCCCAGTTTACGAGGATGTAACCGCCGACGTTTTCCTCGTCGTCTTCGGCAACCACGGGACCGAGCGATCCGGCGGCATCGCCGTTATCCAAATCGCTACCGCCATTTTGCATTATTAAATCCATGCTGAACGCAACCGCGGAGTCCGAAACCGAATCGTTGGCATCCGCGCAAAGCGGACAACCCGTCGCGGTGACCGTGAACACGACATTATAGGAGCCCGAAATGTCTGCCGCCACCGTGGCCATCGGCCCCAGCCCGGGTGGAGATTGCGCAGGCGGTTCCGTGCGGGCATTCGCGCGGATCTCAACCCTATACCATAACGTTTGGGGTGATCGGTCGGAGGCGAGGTTGAGCGAGCGCCGGTGGGTGAGGTCACGGGGCCGGCTTTAATCACTCCCCCACGTCAGCGCTTCGCTAACGAGGTGGGCCACCCGGCGACGATCTACTTGGCTTTCCGGTGCTGCACCCCGTGGCAAGAACATCATCCTCTTGCTCCGCGAGGGCGAGCCGTCCATCATCACTCCCCCACCTCAGCGCTTCGCTAACGAGGTGGGCCACCCGGCGTGCAATCCGCAGTATCCCGCCCGGTCCGCGTTGAAGATCGTGCCGCAGCGATGGCACTCACGGTTTGTTGCGGGCAGAGCCGGTCCTACGTCGACCACGATCTACTCGGCTTTCCGGTGCTGTACCCCGTGCCAAGAACATCATCCTCTTGCTCCGCGCGCGCGAGTCGGCCAT
>JAJDDV010000008.1 GCA_029260135.1 Phycisphaerae bacterium
CTGTACTTCACTGAAGTATGTCGGTAGGCATTGATCACAGTTGTCCGACGCCGTCACGTTTGGCGGTACGGGTACGGCGTCGCACTCAACGACCATGTCATCGGGAACGCCTGTCAGTACCGGCGGCGTCGAGTCGACGACCGTGATCACCTGTGTGGCCGAAGCTGCATTCCCGCAGGCGTCGGAGACATCCCAGTTCCGAGTGATGACGGACGCTTGGGGGCATAGGCCCAGGGCGACAGCTTCGGTGAAGTCCAGCGCGGGATTCGAATCGCATCCGTCCACGACCTGAACCGGCGCTGGGGAGGGAACGGCATCGCACTCCAGGGAGGTATCGACGGGGACGCCGCCCAATGTCGGAGCTTCTGTGTCCACGATGGTGATGGCTGTGCTGCAGATGTCCGAGGCCTCGCTGCCGTCCGTCACTGTTAGGTCAACGCTGCATGCGATGGAGCAACCGAATGAGGTGTCAACAAACAGCGTCGGCGAAGCACTCGTTGCGTCATTGAACATTCCGCCTGGGCAATTTGTCATCCAGGCGTAGCTCAGAACATCGTCAACATCGGGATCGCTCGATGCAGTGCCGTCCAGCTCTACGGGTGTCGTTCCGCCTTGGCACTCCACTGAGTCGAGAATACCGATTCCACAAGTAGGCGCAGCGTTAGCCGGTGCGCAACTACTGGGCTCGCCGGTGCACGTGAATCCAGGTTCTATGAGGCAGGTCGGCGAGCAACCGTCACCGCCGAACGTATTGCTGTCGTCGCAGGATTCCGACTCCGACACGAGCCCATCTCCGCAGATACTCACCGTGCAACCCGACATGTCGTACACGTAAGCCGCACCGGCGTCTGTTCCACCTTCATGATCAGCCCGGACCGCACCGACAATCAGGTGGTTATCACTGATCGCAACGGAGCCGCCAAATCTGTCGTTAAGCGCCGCATCCGATGCTGTGACTATGAACGATTCAGTGACATCGCCCCAACCGGATGCCGGACGCGAGTATAGGTACACAAACCCCGATCGGCCGCTGTTGGCGGCGAACGCACCTACGGCTACTAACCCGTCCAGTCTGATCGCGACAGAGAGTCCGAGATTATCGCCCGGCACAGCGTCAGAGGCCGTGAGCTTGCCCGTCTCGGTCATGTCGACCCAGCCGCCAACCGGTTTCTCGAAGACGTAGGCCGCGCCCGCATTGGTTCCATTGCCATCTTGGGCGTAGGCCCCTACGGCGATTAGGTCTTCGGTGACAGCGACAGAAATGCCGAAGTTGTCAGTCGAGGACCCGTCAGATGCCGTCAATACAGCGGTTACAGCCCAAGTTCCGACGTGCCTTTCAAACACATAGACCGCACCCGGGTGGACTCCATTTTGGTCTGCGCCGACTGCTAGAGTACCCTCAAACACGGCGACACTTCTTCCGAATCGATCACTCGCCAGCGCGCCGGGTACCATCAGCTTTGCGGTCTCATGGATCGGCGACGGGACACTTGACCATCCGCCAGACGGTGCTTCAAAGGTATAGGCGGAGCCAGAATCGCTCCCGAGATCATCATCATTAAGCGCGCCGACCACAATGGTGCCGTCGCTCACATCGAGGCCACTTCCAAAGACATCACCAGGCCCGGGATCGGAAGCAGTTAGTTTGGCCGTCTCCGTAATCGGCGACGCCGCAGATGCCCAACCTTCTGGCGGCTCCTCAAACACGTACGCAGACCCGGAATCCGATGCGCCGTCGTCGTCTTGAGGTGCCGCGATGACGATCGTCCTGCGATCGATGGCGACTCTTGCACCAAATTCGTCATCGCGAGCGAGATCAGATGATGTAAGCGTGGCTACCAGGACCCAGTTGGTACCGTCAAACCTGAACACGTAGGCCGCCCCCGCACCGTAGAACGATCCACTGTTCCCAGCATTCATGGCACCGACTACTGCGGTGTCGCCGTCAATCGCCACGATTCCGAAGTTGTCCAGACGGCCCGCATCCGATGCTGTGAGCTTCGCTGTTTCGGCAATGTTGCACGGGGCGGCGGAGACCGTTCCCAGGAGCGATGTCGCTTGGATTGCCGCAACGAAGATTCTAGCTTGTGATCCGATTGGGACTAGTCGTGATCCGGACATTGAAGAGCTCCTTTTCCTTAAGTTAGTACGGCTCAATAGACCTCTGTGTTGACGTTTTCCCAGGCGCCGACGCAACGCTTGCCATCGAGCATACCAAGCGTCGACCGATTACGAGTCCGCATCCAACGGAGAAGATCGCGCTGTAGCGCCCCGATCTCCTTTACGCCTGCCAATGTCCATGCGACATCGACCCGAAACTGGAGCAAAGAAATCCGAGGTTCTTTCCTGGACAGGCACGAAACATGTGTGACAGTACGAGGTATCTGAACGAAGCGAATCAGCCCAGATTGACACGAGAACCTCGATGAGATTACAGTTCGCACTCATTCACCGTGGGTTTTCGGAGACACCATGCCGCAGGAATACGAGGCTATCACAGCGGTGCTCAACGCGGCCGTGCACGGTGAGGCGGGTGCCGTGGAGCAGTTATGGCGACTCGTCTACTCTGAACTCAAGCAGATTGCGCGGTCCCAGATAGCTGCGGAGGCGCCCGGTCGAACTCTGCAACCAACCGCTCTCCTGCACGAGGCTTTCTTTCGTCTGTTCGGAAAGGACGATGTCGAGTGGGAGAACCGGCGACATTTCTTCGCGGCGGCCGCGAAAGCGATGCGTCAAATCCGTATCGATGACGCACGTAGAAGAAACAGGCTCAAACGGGGCGGCGAGTCAAGGCGTGTGGAACTCGGAGAGGAGCCACCGATATTCGCGCAGGACCCGGCCGAGGTCCTGGCGGTTCACGAGGCGCTGGCACAATTGGAGAAGATCGACGAACGGCAGGCACAAGTCGTGGCTCTACGTTACTTCGCCGGGCTAACCGTGGAGGAATGTGCAGCCGCGCTCGACATATCGAGTCGATCGGTTGTGAATGAGTGGCGTCTCGCAAGGGCATGGCTATACCGCCGGCTCTCAACATAGGTATTCACGCACGGGAGTGGCACCAGTGGATGCGGCTGAGTGGCAACGAGTCCGGCAACTCTTCGAAGAAGCGCTGGAGAAGGGCTCTGCGCACCGAGGGCCCTTCCTGGACGAAGCGTGCGACGACGAGCGTATTCGTGCAGAGGTCCAGGCCCTTTTAGACTGCGATGCGGACGCACCCGACGCGTTCATGAGACCGACAGCAGATGAAGTTGTTGCCGAACCCTCGTTGATGTTCGGCGAGTCGGTCGGCGGACATCAGATTCTGCGAGTCATAGCATCTGGCGGGATGGGAACCGTTTACGAAGCGGAGCAAGCCAGCCCGCGGCGAAAGGTCGCCGTCAAGGTGATGCATTCACTCGCATGGTCGAGATCGGCCAGAGGGCGGTTCGAATTTGAATCGCAAGTGCTCGCCCATTTGACGCATCCGAGTATTGCCCAGGTCTACAGCACGGGCACGCATGGCGACTTGCCCTACTTCGTGATGGAGCTCGTCTCCGACGCTCTGTCGATCACCCGTTATGCGACTAAGCGCAATCTGCCAACCAAACGTAGAATCGAGCTCTTCTTACAGTGCTGTGATGCGGTGCAACACGGGCACCAAAAAGGAATCATTCACCGTGATCTCAAGCCAGGCAACATCCTGGTCAACAGCCAGCGGCACGTAAAGATCATCGACTTCGGGGTCGCACGTTCCACGGACTCGGACATCGCTGCTACGACGATTCGAACTGACATTGGCCAGATCGTGGGGACGCTCCAGTACATGAGTCCGGAGCAGTGTGACGCTGCCCCTTTTGGAATTGACGTTCGCAGCGATGTCTACGCGCTTGGAGTGGTTCTGTTCGAGCTACTTTGCGATGAGCTGCCCTACAACGTGGGGCGACGATCGCTTGCCAGTGCTGCACGGGTAATCTGTGAGCAGGAGACGACTAGGCCCAGTGACCTTCATCGCTCTTTGCGTGGTGATCTGGAGTTAATCCTCCTCAAGGCTCTTGAGAAGGATCGAGACCGACGATACCAGTCAGTCGCCGACCTGGCGCGCGATCTTCGGCATTTCCTCGCGCGCGAACCGATCGAGGCGAAACCGCCCACGGCGTGGACGCGCGCGATGAACTCGGTTCGACGGCATCCGCTGGTAGCCACCACAAGCGCATCCATTTTGGTGGCTCTGTTGATCGTCGGAAGCTCACTCTTGGCGGTCCGGTTTGCGCAGTGGCGGCCCTGGGAACTAATGCCCTCTTCTGATCATCGTGAGCTTCGTCTCTTGGCGCTGAGCGGCGATACACTCCATACGTGGACGACGGATCCAGAGAATCTGATAATCCATGGCGTGCTTGTCGACGCCCGAGTTTCGAAACGGATGACGAAGCTCGCCGTGATAGGTCGTTCAAGAGATGACAAGAAGCCTGGGCGCAGCGAAGTATGCGCCTATGACGTGGGCGTGGGGGCGTACGAAACGGCTCTCTGGTGTGACGGAGTCCGCACGGCGGACCTACCGGACGATCCGACCAGAGTCCTTCAAGCAGAAGGCTTCGGAGTCGCCATGACGTTCGCGGCGAACGTCTTCGAGGACTGTGAAGGTGATGAGATCATCGCCGTGTACGCGCATGAGTACTCCAGGACCGCCCTCCGGGTCTATTCCGTGACGGGCAAGCGCCTGTTTCAGGTCTGGCACGACGGCGCAATTGGTTCGTTGACGCATCTCTCGAGAGCCGGTCGGCTGATTGTGGCCTCATATCATGACACGCATCCACTCGAGTCCCGAGGATTCGCGCCCAACGAGGGCGTGCAGAGAATGGGCAAGCCTTACGTGATTTGGGCGATCACTCTGGCAAAGCAGTGGCATACCCGGTATGTCTGCACGGACGGCCCGGCGGCTGGCTGCGTCGCACCAGACTGGTACAAGTGTCTCCTGCCGATTGAACGTCTATCCGGAATCGACATCGTCACGTTGCTCCCAGCTTCCGGTGCGTTTGATGATGGAAGCCATGTCCGTCTCGATCTGACTTACACTTCGCCGCAGGATGAACCGCGGGCTCACGCAGCGTGGACCATCGACGAAGCCGGCAAACAGGCTGGCACCGAGTTTCACAAGACCGATAGCTACACAGTGCACGAGGAGGAACTCGTTCCGATCGAAGAATTCAAGCTTGGTCCGCTTCCGCCGGTCGTTGAGTGGAAGCGACGACCGACGGGCGCGGACTCGACACGCGAGTGATCATGCGACAGTTGTCAGGACCAGTCGCAAGCCTCGCGGTCTAATCATCATCATCGGCATCGGTATCATTATCCGGCGCAAGGCCAACCGGGGCCGCGGTCGCCGTGGAAGTGTTTCCGCTCGCGTCGGTGCAGGTGACGATCAAGGAGACATCGCCCTCGATCTCGAGGCGGCCGTCCTCCATCTCGATCTCACATTCGCCTTCATCGTCTAGCTCAATCTCGACCATATCACCGGGTGTCACTTCGATCGACATGCCGTTGCTGCACCCCAGTCTGGCCGACAGCGTGGGTCCAGCGCACCCGCCGATGCCCGAGCAGTTGTCCGCACAGGCCGCATTGATGACAAAGATGCCTTCGTCATCGTCGTGGCTGCCGCCGGGCTGGTCGCCACCCTCGTTGTCTCCGCTGCTGACCAGCGTCAACTCCGCGGTCGCGATCGGCGGCGTCGTATCCTGCACCAGGATCGCCTGAATCTCCGTTGTTGCATTACCGCAGGCATCCGTGACCTCCCAGGTTCGAGTTAGCGTGAGGCTGCAAAGTCCGGTCTGTACTTCACTGAAGTATGTCGGTAGGCATTGATCACAGTTGTCCGACGCCGTCACGTTTGGCGGTGCGGGTATGGCATCGCACTCAACGACCATGTCATCGGGAACGCCTGTCAGTACCGGCGGCGTCGAGTCGATGACCGTGATCACATGCGTCGCCGAAGATTCGTTCCCGCAGGCGTCGGAGGCATCCCAACTCCGAGTAATGACGGACGCATAAGGACAGCTCCCGGGCGCAACGGACTCTGAGGTGGTCAGCACTGGGCTCGCGTCGCAATTGTCGGATACCCGAACCGTATCCGGAGGCGGCACGGCATCGCACTCGACGGTTGCATCGGCCGGGATATCGACGAGCGTTGGTGGACCGGTGTCTTGGATGTAGATAGGTGCACTACACGTATCCGAAGCTCCTTGTGAGTCGGTAACGGTCAGTTCTGCGCTGCAGGCGACCGAGCATCCGACAGACGCGTCGACGAACAGCGTCGGCGCGACGCTCGTAGAGTCGTTGTACATCCCGCCGGGGCAGTCCGTCGTCCACGAGTACGTCAGCGAATCATCATCCGGGTCGCTCGAGCCCGACCCATCAAGAGGCACGGTCGTGGCTGTTCCAGCGCATTCCGCGGCGTACGGGCCCCAAGCGCGCGCCGCTGGCGGGGAGTTGGAGCAGTCTAGTGCCGTTTCCAAAAAGGTTGCTCAACATCTGTTAAAATAGGCAGTTTGCGCGATGAGTGCTTTGGGTATATATGAATTGCCACGTGTTGACAGGGATGTCGTTGTAACATG
>JAJDDV010000071.1 GCA_029260135.1 Phycisphaerae bacterium
CCATGTCCTACGTCCCGACCAGATCGCCGGGTGCCATGGCCAAGCGAAGCGCCGCCATGTCCTACGTCCCGTCCAGATCGAGCGGCGGAATGCTATCCGCATCCGGCTTCAAAGGACACACTTGCCTGTCCGAGTAAAACCCTGCACTTGACCAAGACCAATCCTCCGCACTTTCGACCAGCCCACGCCGAACCGGATTCGCATGAATGTACGCCATTGTGTTATGGATCGTCTTGGCATCGATCAAGTTCCGGTCATATCCACCGCCGCGCTGCCAAAAGCGATGGCGAACCACACCGTTTGGCTGTTGATCTCTCATCTGATCCAGAAACGCCGGCGCGTGTGCCTTCACATAGCGCACAGCCTTTCGCGCAACAGGACGCTTGATGTCCAGCAGAATGCCGGACATCGAGTAATGGTCGTCACGTGGAAAGATCAGCAGATGAACGTGCTCGGGCATCACAACATACGCCCACAGATCGAACTTGTGCTCTTGGCGCGCCGCCGACAGCGCCTCGACAAACCACCGACGGGAACGATCACGACTGAGAAACGCCTGCCGACGGTAGCAACTGAATGTCAACGAGTGGGCGTCTCCCGGAACGTCCTGACGCTTGCACGTTTTTCGTTTGCCTTCGTAGGATCGTTGGCGCTCGACGATTGAGTCGATTTCGTTACGGGATGGAGCATTCATGACCTTCGTCACTTACATGGCGGCGCTTCGCTTGGCCATGCCACCCGTCGCCGTACCACCCAACGCCCGCTCTACTTTTGTGTCCGCTCCCCCTCAAACCGGCTCACCACCGCACAGGCTGTCGAGTCACTCCACACGTTGATCGACGTGCGGAACATATCCAGCACACGATCCACCGCCAGAATCAAACCGACGTACTCGATCGGCAAGCCCACCGCGCTCAGCACAACTACCATCATCACCGTCCCGGCGTGCGGAATCCCAGCCGCACCCACACTGGCCATCAACGCCGTGATCGCCACGATGCACTGCTGCGCGAGCGGCAGATCATTCCCGCTCACCTGCGCGATGAACAACACAGCCACAGCCTCGTAGAGCGCCGTGCCGTCCATGTTGATCGTCGCCCCCAGCGGCAAGACAAACGAGCTGACCCGATTACTGATCCCCGCACGCTTCTCCACACACGTCATGGTCAGCGGCAGTGTGCCGTTACTGCTGGCCGTACTGAACGCCGTGAGTAGCGCCGGCGACATCGACTGCATGTATTGCCACGGCGAACGTCTCGCCAGCAGCCAAAGCAGCAGCGGCAGCGTGATAAACGCGTGGATCGAAAGCCCGATCGCCACCGTCAGCGCATACCACCCCAGCGCGGCGAACACGGCCAATCCCTTGCCCGCCGACGCATACAGCATGAAACCCAGCACGCCAACCGGCGCGGCCTTGATGATGAACATCGTCATGCGCATCATCACATCGAACGCGCCCGCAAAGACCTTCGTAAGAAGCTCCCCCGTCTCGCCCCCGACCACCGTGATGAAAATGCCGAAGAGAATGGCGAAGAAGATCACGCCGAGGATCGATTTGTTGCTCCCATCCGCCAACGACGCGAACGGATTCGACGGAATCAGGTTGAACACCTGGTTCCACATCGTCTCGCCGAGCGACTGATCGCCCTCGAGCATCTCCACCTTGCTGGTCTCCGCGCCGGCCTGTAGATCCGCCAGGTTCGAGTTTTCACCGGGATTGATGACATTGAACACGATCATCCCAGTGATGATCGCGATCATGCTGGTCGACAAGTAATACGCCAGCGTCCGACCGCCCATGCGACCTAGCCCGGAGAGATTCCCCGTTCCCGTCACGCCCGTCACCAGCGACGTGAGAATCAGCGGCGCCACAATCATCGAGAGCAGACGAAGAAACACATCGCCCACGCCCTTGCCATACGCCGCAATCGTGCGCGGCCAGCCCTCCCCAATGTCTCCGAACGAGACCTGCAGCTCGTTGTCCGCTACCTTCATGTGATAGCGCCAGGCGCCGTCGACAACAGTCCACCGCTCACCCTCCTTCTCACGCTCGATCTTCACCTCAGGCCCCAGCGCGAGGTCGCCCTGCGCAACCAGCGCGTCCCGAAGCCGGATCGTCACCTGCCCGCTGTCAAGATCGCCGCGCAACGCCGTCGGAATCGTGAACTTCGGCGTCGACTCCGCCAGTATGTTCAGGGGCAGACCGATCCCCGCACCGATCACCATGGCAATCAGAATCTGATGATGAAGCTTGAGCTTCACGATGTCCTCCAATCCGGATCATAAGAATCGGAAAAGACCATTTGAACGCGGCGGGCTCGGTCGCCTTGACCATCGATCAAGACCGCAGCCGCCTCACGGAGCGATGCCAGACGCGGGTCAGACGCTACCGACGCACCGTCCATCCCCGCATCGATGCGGCCCAGTGCAGCCGCGACGTCGAGCAACCGACACCGCATCTCCAAGAACTCGCCGTCGAGCAATTCCGCCGCCGTCATTTTCCCGGGCATGATCGCGCCTCCCTGTGAACTCAAAGCTATCGGCAGGGCCCGCGATGGCGATGGCTCCCTGCCGGCATCTTCCTTCTCCCTGTGGAACCGGTTTCTAACCGGTGGCCGCCCCCACTTCAAGCTGGCAGCTAGCGACCACTCACCTCATACAACGTGACGTAGCGACCCCGCACCGCCTCATGCTGGAATTCCTGAACGACCGACAATCCTCTGCCGAGCAAGCGGCCAAACAGCCGTTCAATCTGGGTCGGCTCGACCGGCGGCGAAAAGCCGTACGTCCCCGCAAGACGCCGCAACTCGCTCCAGTGAACGAGCACATGTGTGTACCCGCGATCGCGCAGCCACCTCAGCAACTCATCCACCGTCGCGCCCCCGTCGATCAACTCGAAAAGCGGGTTGCGATTGAACGCAACGCAGTAGTCGACAGCCCGCTTGAAGTAAAATGCCTTCGCGTCACCGACGAGGAGTATTCGAACATCTTCCGGCAGATCACGGTGGATCACGCCGAGGTACCCGTAACCGGAAACCTCACCGTTGTAGATCAGCGACGCCGGCGCCCCGGCCACGCCCTCGCGCTGATAGAGCCGAATTGCCCACGCCGCGTTCCACACGCTGCCCAAAACCAGCACACCGACCAGCACACGTCGCCAAATCGACAACCGGTCACCGACCGAGTCACCCAGCGCCCGCCCGCTGAGAACACCAAAGGGGATCAACAGCACCACCGCGAAGCGCGCCAGCAGATGCGTCGCAAACAACCAGACCCCGATCTGAATCGCCACCATGACAAGGAGCACAGCGTCAACGCGGTCCCGCCGGCGCCCAAACAGCCCGACCAGTGCGAGCAAGAAAATCGCCGGCCCAAACCGCTGATCCTCGTCTCCAATCACATGGTTCAACAGCGCCCGAAGGCGGGGAGACACCCCCGTCCGCTCTCGCGCCGAGAGTTCGTGCCCGCGATCCCAGGCCTCGGTCTCCGCCATGCCGAATCCCGGCGGCGTCGCCTGAACATACGAATTCCCCAGCGGAAACACCGGGTTTCCCGTCATCACCTGGTTCTTGATCAACCACGGCAAAAATGCCACGATCGTGACACCAAGAAAAGCGACACCATGTGTCACACGCAGCCGCATCCCCCGAGGCGCACCAACCACCGCCATCACGCAAAGCGGCATCGCGATCATCGGAAGCGCCGTGGACTTGCACCCGCAAGCCAGCCCCGCCAACACGCCGGCCGCGACAATCCACCCCATCCCGCACTTCCGCTCACAAGATCGAAGCAGCACCGCCACAGCCGTCATGCCGAAAAAAAGCATCCCGTTTTCGACATACGCCAAGCCGCACAGATACGTCATCCAACCCGCCGTCGCCGTCACCACACCGCCAATCACGCCCGCGCGCGGCGACCGCTCACAGCCCGCCACCCACGCCGCAAACACCGTGAGCACGCCAAGCAACAGGTGGATCATGTGCGCGATCGTCCCCGCGTCGTGAACGTCGTCCACCACAATCATCGCGAGCATGTAGAGCATCTCCACGTTCGCGGGGAGATTCGCATACACATTGTGCGGAAGATACCCCATCCGGCCGGCCTCGAGATACTCCTTGGGAAGTTGCAGGTGATACTCGAGCGCGTCGTACCCGAACCCCTCCTCCACCCAAAGGAACCCCGGCGCCGTCGACGCCGCCAGAATCGCCAGAACCAGAAACGGAATCACCAAGAACCATAGATACCCAGAGGCACCGGCGCTCGACACTTCTTCCGACGAATTCCCAGCGACCGGCGACGCATCCGCCAACAGCATCCGCAGTCTGACATAGCCCGAAACCGCAAACGAAGCGAGCAAGACGACCCACAGCGGACGGTTCAGAAACCCCGCCAGACCCAGCACGAGAACCAACGTGGAAACGGCGCCGATCCCCAGCGCGGAACCCAGCAGAAAATGCCAGCGAAGTGGCAGTTTCTGAAAGCGAAAGAGCGGAACCAACCACAACCCCATCAACATGGCTGGACCCATCACCAGCAGGGCAGCCAGCCCATCGAGCAACACACTCAGGAGTGACACGAGAGACACAAGACCCACGCCCAACAATGTTGTCGCGACGATCGCCACCGCCAACGTCCAACCGCGGGGCAAGAGATGGGATATGTCCGCACTAGGCCGATCGTGGACCATACCGCGCTTCGCCCCTTTAGGGATAAAGGACCTGTCGTGCCTTGATCAGTCCGATGAGGGCGTGCTCACAGTGATCGATTCTCAAGAGGTTCAACGTGAGTCCGGTCCGGATTCCACCGACGGCGTCTCGCGGACTTCGCATGAAGTAGGCCTCCTCCGGGCGAACCTGCAACTGCATGACGAAACGCACCGCGCCTCGCAGGGCACGATCATAGCGCGAGATCCGCTCGGCGTCGTTCACGCTGCGAGCGAGCTGCAGCGCATCGGCAATTGCTTCGAGATGAAAGGCCGTGGTAAAATCGGCCTTGCCTTCGCGATGGGTCGTGATGCCGCCACGGAGTTCCGGCCAGGGACACTCCGGGGCATCGATCTGGCGCTCGATGATCCAGTCGGCCAGCTCGAAAACATACTCGGCATAGTCCTGTCGCTTCGTGTGGCCCGCCATCGCGGCGAAGGCGCGCAACTGCCACGAGGCGAACACCGGGCTCGGTGTCTCGCGGAAGTAGTCGCGGTAGAACGCGATCGCACGGTCGAATGCGTCGAGGACCCGTCCCGTCGGTTGATGCGCATAGTGCGTGGCCAAAGCGAGCAACGCCTCACCGGGATAGTGGGCCTGGCCGATGATGTCACGGGCGGGCGGAAAGGCCGTCATGAACATGCCCGACGGTCGCTGCAAGGAGAGAATGGCGTTGGCGAGCTTCACCCGCGTGTCGGCGTACCGGGCGGGTTGAGGATGCTCGCCCAGCGCGAGGCAGAGCATCGCGGAAACGCCGAGGCGATGTCGTCCGTCGGCGGTGGCGAGGAAGGCGGCCCGTTCAACGTTGGGCAAAACGCGGAGCCCTTGCAGGTGATATCGCACGCCGAGATCGGCGGCGGATCGCGATGCGGATCGGCCCGTGGCTCGCGCATGAACGGCAAGCGCCACCACGCCGCCGATTTGCCGAATCGGGCTGTTGTCCTCGGTGTAGCGATCTTGCCCCGCCTCGTACTGATACGTGAAGAGGCCCGACCTGAGCTGGCGGTAGATCATGTAATCGGCGAGAGATGCGATCGACCGATCGAGTGCCTCGGTCGTGACATCTTCGGGCTGAATAACCGTGAGTCCCCGGTGCAATGATACCACGTTGTCACTCTTGGGAGGTTGATACCAGTGAATCGTCCGGAACCTCACGAGCGGAACTTCGCCTGGCGCGGTGCCGGACAGTGAGGATTTCGCAACCTCGCTCAGCAATTCCGCCAGGGGTTGATCGGCGGCAATCAACTCCGTGGGGCAAAACCGGATGGGCTTCTTCGGTGCAACCAGGACCAGACCGTCCATGCCCGGCTCGATGATCGCATCGAGCGCGCCCGCGCGAGTCCAATCGCCGCCCTGAGGGAGAAGCTCTTCGTCCTTGATGACCTCAATCTCGATCAGAAGCCGATTGACGAAGTCCAGGTCAACGGTCTCATCCTCGGCAATCTGACGCGCCGCCGCCAAGGCTGCGTCACGAACGGCCAGGGCAATCGGTTGAAGGTCCCCCGCCGAATGGGCGAGCAGGTAGCCCCCACGGCGAAGTCGCACAACAACCTCGGCTTCGGTGCTGCGAAGCACGGCAGGCGCGTAGGTCACCTCGTATTGCCCTCGCTTGAGGACGACGTCGCGGACAGTCCTTCGGGCGACGCGTGAGAGAAAAGCCCGATGCGCGCCACTGATCGTGATGGCCTCCGGCGGTGCGTCATCCGATCCATTGGACGCTTGGTGTGGCAGGGGTACGGCGAACACGGCAGCGAGGACCAGCGTCAACGTGAGTTTGTGAACCACCATGCCGATCAGTATAGTGCCCGGAGCAATCTGTCTCAAACGCCGTCGTAGAGGGTGGTGCGTAGATGTCGAAGACCGATCACGATTTTGTAGGACCGATCATTGAAGCCGCGGCTTCGGTCGCGACGTCCGTCCGAGCGCGGGTACTCTTCGCGTACGCCAGCGCCGTGGAAGACCTTTCGATGCTGCAGGAGGCCATCGCACCACCGACGAAGCTGCTCTTGGTCTCCCGCAATGCCCGAGACGAAGAGCGGGCTGCCGAGGTCTCGGCCGAATCGATGATGGTGCCGGCGTTCGACCTCACGCGCATGGGGCAAATCAAAGTCGCCACGCTGATCGCGTTCTCGCAGGGCATGCTCCGAGCGGGCGATGTCTTCGTCTTCCTCTCCGGGATGACCGGCCGCGGGATCGACACCCTGGTCACCATGCACGTCGGCGAAGAGTACGAACTCTTCCAGTCGGTCGGCCAACCCAAGCTGACGGAGCACATCCGCCGCCCCGTGTTCGAGCGGGTCCTGCGCGTGGCACTCGAGCTGGCCCACGAAGGTCGAGAGGGCAAGCCCGTCGGTGCGCTCTTCGTCGTGGGCGATCATAAGGAAGTGATCAAATGCTCGCAGGAGGGCCGCATCAATCCCTTCCGCGGATACACGGAGAAAGAGCGCAACATCCTCGACGACTCGATCGGGGAAACCGTCAAAGAAATCGCCAAGCTCGACGGCGCGTTTCTGATCAAAGGGACCGGTGTCATCGTCTCAGCCTGTGCGATTCTGCGCCCGGCCATCGCGGGCGAAGGACTATCGCAAGGCCTCGGCGCGCGCCACGCAGCCGCAGCGGCCATCACAGCCAGCACAAAGAGCATTGCCATCTCGCTGTCCGAATCGACCGGCGACGTACGCGTCTGGCGACGCGGCAGCATGATCACCGAGATCGAAAAATCCGCCCGGCCCCTGCTCGACGGAACCGCGCCGCCGAGTGTGAAGTGATTGCCGAGTCGGCGCGAGGCCGAAGACATCGGGTGGCATCGCGACGGGTGGCATGGCCAAGCGAAGCGCCGCCATGTCCTGCGTGCCGACCAGATCGTTGGGTGGCATGGCCAAGCGAAGCGCCGCCGCCGAAATCAGCCCACTCCATACCCACGACCCTGCAAGGGGTCGAAGAAGCATGCCGTGGGACTACCCAGACACGGGCGGTGGCCACGACATCACCCTCAACACGGCAATGCGGACCGCACTTCTTCCTACTATCGCCGGTATTATCGGGCGTGAATGGGTTCGTTTGGTAATATACATTTCTCACCAAGGTGTCACTCCTCTGGCACTTTCTGCGAGGGAGCGTTGCGGAGGCGGCGCAGCTCGGTCATGGCGCGGTGGATCTGACGGTCGAGCATGGACTCGTAGCGGACGATCTTGAGGAGCACATCGGGCGCTACGTGGGTGGCGTAGGGATCGGAGGCGGTTGGGGCCTGCAGCTCGGCCGTGCGGAGGTTGCCGTGGAGCCTATCGGCCAATGCCTTCGAAGTGGCAAGCGACTCGGAAAGGAGTCGGCGAACGTACGCCTCGAGATCGGCCTGTGTGTTGCGAGGCGGCGCGAGGGCGCAGAATCGGGCGTAGTGTTTGAGCGCGGCTTCGATCTCGGTCCGCTGAGCGTGGGAACGATTCTCTAGCGGGATTTCGAGAAGCTTCAGCAAGCGGAGGTCGTCCTCGATGCGGTCCTGCTGCTCTTCGCAGCGGTCTCGAAGGTCGTCGATATTGGCCTTACACGGATCGCGGGTTTCGAGGGCGATGTCGATGGCGCGGCTTTCGAAGCGTTGGGCGCGGCGGAGTCGCCAGTAACAGGTGGCGATGCGCTCGACGAGGGCTTCTTCGATCATATTGCGAGGGGCAAGATCGGCGACGAGATCGGCGAGGAGGGCATCGAAGTCCTTTTGTTGTTCGCCGGCGCCTTGTGCGTGAAGGAGAACAGATTTGGCGAGCAGGCCATGCCTGAGCGCGTTGCGGGCTGAACGGGCTTTGCCCTTGCGCGTGCGAGGGCCTGTGGATTTGCGTGCGTTTTTGGCGTTTGCGAGCTGTTTGCGTTTTGAGACGTACATGGTTGTGAGACTCCTAAGGGCGCGAAGGATCCCGCACAAATAACTCCGGGGGCGATCGGTTGGAGGGGGGATTGGAGCGCGCGCGGGGGGGGGGGGGGGGGGGGGGTTAAGGGTCGGTGCCAACAAACGAAGAAGGATAGGGTGACGGGGCTGCGGTATTTTTTTGAAAAAAAATTAAAAGGGCGGAAATTAAACCACAAAGGAACCAAG